>JANWYL010000100.1 GCA_025056955.1 Sandaracinaceae bacterium
AACTCAAGCCCTGCACCATCGATACGTTCCACCTCACGGATGGAACGAGGAGCAAGAAGAGGTTGGAAGAGAGAGCCACGTTGGGATTCAAAAGAAATTGCTCCGCGAGAAGGAATGGAGGCGAGAGCCCCAATTGGTGGGTGCTGCCCAGAAAAACCCGACAGCAAGTTCACCCAAAAAGACTCATTCTCCTTGGCTTGTTGCCGTTGTGCGCGTAACTCGTTGAGTTCCTTCTCAATCCGAGCACTCGCATCCCGCAGCGATCCAATCCGCTTGCGAAGCGCTTGAAGCGCGGCGAGGTCGTTTGCCAAAATGCGCTCCACTCGGTGCCGAAGAGCAATTTGCGCAAAAACAGCTTCGATTGCCGCACTCCGCTGGCCAATGCGATAGGAGAGGCGTTGAAGCCAGTGGGTCCTCATGCGAATTCGCTTGTCTAGGTTCTCTTCTTCTTTCGTCAGCGCATCAAATTCGCTTCGAACCCGTGCAAACTCTGCCTCCTTCTGGCGAAGCGCTTCTTCAAGCCTTCGCGTGCTTCCGTCAAATGAGCCTTGCGCCTGAAGAGGGCTTGCTTGAAGCAGCAAGACCAAACAGGGCACGTAGGTTGCCAATCTCCTCATTTGCTCCCCCTAAACGTGCAAGTATCGACGAAGAGAGAAAGCACTGGCAACTGTGCATATTGCCGTCACAATCACGATAAACGCCGCAATCATCCATGGGTCTAAGAAAACAAGCCTCACACCGATAAAATCAAACACCCTATCAAATTCTCGGTCCGCTAAGTTTTTCAAAAACCAAGTGATAGTAACTGAAATCCAAGACGCTAAAAATCCATAACTTGCTCCCTCAATTAGGAATGGAGCTTGAATAAACCCATCCGATGCACCGCATAGCCTTAAAATTTCAATCTCATCCTTTCTACTTGAGAGGGTTAGCTTCATCACGTTGCTGATGAAAAACGCAATACCTACCAGCGCTAACCCAAGAGCAGCAATTGCTAGTCGATTTATAATTGAAGCAATGGCACGCACCTCACTCTGCCAACTTTCATGAGACTCAACAGCTTCTACGATTTCAAAGCGTTTGAGTTTTTCAGCCAATTGTTGGACAGTAAAGGACCGGCCATCCTCCTCAATCTCAATTTCAATCAATGGAGAAAAAGCTTCGGGAGGAAGGCCTTCAAGTCCATCCTTAGAGGCCTCATTTGAAAAGAACGCTTCTCGCACCTGCGCTGAGCTCAAATATTTCACGTGACGCACCCCGGATACGCTCTCAATACTCGTTTGAAGTTGCGTGATCTCTTCTTGGGAAACGCCATCTTTTAAAAAGACTGCAACATTTGCTCGGCGCAATATGGATTTTGTGGTAAGCTGCATGTTGAGAACAAAAACAACCACAATTAGCATTGCAATTAGCGCTCCCGTCAACGTGAGAAGAGCAACGCCCTGCAAGCGGGCTTCTGCCCCAAGGCGACGGAAAACTCTTCGCAATATTGAATGCATCTGCATGTTCCCTCCAATTTTCTGTTAGCGGTCAGCAATTGCATGGAGCACTTTTCGACTGCGATGAAGCGATTCCCTCATTGAATGCGACCGAACTTCTTTCGCATATCCATTTTCAATCGAAATCACACGATATGATCTGCGCTCAATCAAAGAGTGATCGTGAGTGGCAAAAAGCACAGTGGCCCCAGTTTGGTGAATTTCTTCAAAAAGAGTAAAGATGTCTAAAGCCAGCTGGGGATCCAAGTTCCCTGTCGGCTCATCAGCAAGGATCAGCACAGGCTCTCCAACAATCGCACGAGCGATCGCAACCCTTTGCTGCTCCCCTCCAGACAGACTTCTGGTCTCTTGAGCTCCTTTCCCCTTAAGCCCAACCCGTTCGAGCGCCTCGCCAACGCGGCTGCGGATGATTCGAGTGGGAAGGCCAAGGATTTCAAGGGCTATTGCAACGTTTTCAAAAACTGTCCAATGTGGAATGACTTTAAAGTCTTGAAAAACAATTCCAATATTCCTCCGAAGATATGGCAAAGAATCACGGTTGAGGCGAGTGATATTTTTTCCGCAAAATAAAATTCGCCCATCGTCAACTTTTTGAGCTTGATAAATCAGTTGCAGGAATGTGCTTTTTCCTGCTCCGCTTGGCCCCGTGATGAAAACAAATTCTCCTTTTTGAACTTCGAGACACACATTTCGCAATGTCGGGTGATCAGGCCGATGAAACTTTGTCACATTTTCAAAAACCAAAATCGGCTTCGGATATGGATTTTGGGTTAATCCAGCCCGAAAATAGGCGAAGGGACGGCGCGTGCCCTCCTCGCTTGCTTGCTCCCATCCACTGTTTGCCAGATCGCTTGCCATGGCCATGCCCCCCCTATAAACCGAAAGGGCAGAAAATGGCAAAAAAATGCCGCTTTGTCTTATGTAGTAACACTCAGGTGAGCAGTGTTCCAAGGAAACCCCAGAGCCTCATCGCAAAGCAACCAAGACAAGCACATCGTCATGCACGTACTTGGCCTCCCACCAATCACCGCTTGAAAGGTAAGGGAGGCGTGCCCACCGAAGGACCATCAAATTCAAAGATTCGAGAAAATCGAGGAAACTCACAACACTGCTTTGGAAGTCGTTACCATCGATAGGGAGCCATTCCTCTGGATCTGCTCCTCCTCTGGGCCTGTCCACATATGGCCGATAAGGCAAGGGCATGGCAATCAAGAGATGACCACGAGGGGCAACCAACTGAATCGAGCGTTGGAGCAAGGTGAGCGGCCGTTCGCTTCGATCGAGCACGTTGAGGAGCGCAACCAGGTCAAAACGCTCCTCCCAAGGCCAAAAGCAACGGCTCAAATCCACCTGCAAACAGTTGATGCCTCGGGCACAGGCACGGCGCCATGCGCAATAGGCGATTTCCGTGGCCTTGGCATGTTCGAAAAGAGGTGCAAGCTCAAGATGCACATCCCCTGCTCCAATCCCAATATCGAGCAATGAGCGTCGAGGTGAAGGTGATAGAAAGCGATCAAAACCCTCTCGATCAAGAAGAAAAACCTTATAGGCATCGAGCAAGGCACAGGCCTCGTAGTGCCCAATCCACCAAGAGAGCCACTTTAGGGCGTGGGAAGCAAGCCACCCAAGACGAGGAAGGGTTTGTGAGGCCATTGGGTGGGGATCTATTGGAAAATGAGAGTCGGCCCACTTCATTCCCAATGTGGGTTTCCTAGGGAGGAAGGTCAACTACGTCTAAGCGAAAATCACCTTCGCTTCCAGCTGCACTCTCCACGACAAGGTAATAGGTCCCTGGATCCAAGGTTTCGGTGATTGTGCTCGTTGTGCCGCTTCGAGTGCCACAAGCCCGGACTGTGGCAGAACCACAGGTGGTTTGGAGGGCCAAGTGAATCGCTCCTCCACCAAGGTGTTGTGCCGTAGCAACCACCCTCCTCCTCTGGGTGAGGGTAAATGAGTAAAACGCATCAGGAGCTCCCGCCCCACCCCCACACCCAGAGAGCAGGGAGTTATCCATAAATCCAAAAAGGGTGTCTGTGCGGCTTGAAGGGAGTGTGATCGCCAAGCCGGGGCAGCGGTCGTTGTTTGGAGGAGGGGTTGGCGGGTTGGCCTCAAGTTGCACCGAAATCGTGCCACTTCCTGCCTGGGTGTGCGTAACAAAGAAATATGTGCCAGGGACCAAATTTCGGAACAAGCGACCATAACGCCCCATTGGTGCAAGCACACACCCTCCAATCTCGCTTGCGCGATTGCCACAAGTTGACATGAGGGCAGCGCGCAGGGGCTCTGGACCTTGAGCAGTGATCAACACGTCTCGTGGTTCACTTAGGGAAAAGGTGAACACCGCATCTTTACCCATCGTTGAGTCGGCACAACTTGGAGCTGCGTCTGGGGTATTCTCGAGGCGATTCACTTCGATTGACCCATGAGCGATGGGTGGGGAGCCGGATGGCGTCAGGTCAAAAGGTGCAGCACAAGAATCACCAATGGGACGTGGTGGAGCATCGGCAAGAAAGACATTCAGTGAAAACTCGGTGGTTTCGGTGTTTCCTGGCTCGACCACCAAATAGTATCGGCCAGGCCTTAGGCGACGTTGCTCAAAATTCACCGTGTCAATACCAGTGCGACACAGGATTTCAGCAGTGCGGCTGTTACAGTCAGTGCTGAGGGCAACTGCTACAGAGTTACCCCATAAAGCACCACTTCCCCTCGCAGTTACCCGCAAGTTGCGTTCTGAGCCGGCTGGAACCTCAAAAGCGTAGACTGCATCCCTTGCGCCCCTAGGAGCACAGCTCAAGTTGTGGTTGTCGTCGAATTCTTCAAAAGTGCCCCTCGTCGAGAAGGCGCCTGGCTCGATAGTTGGTGTGAGCAAGTTGCAAATGTCGTTTGGGGAAGGCTCGGTTGGAGGAGTGAGGCGAATGGATAGGTCGAAAGGTTGACCACTTGTGGTTTTCACGATGAGCGCGTACTCGCCTGCATCAAGGCCGCGTTGGGTGAGGGTGCCACCGGCAGCGCACCGCTCATCTGGGCCAATCGCACACAAATCAAAGCGACGCAGTGCCAAGGCTGCCCCGCTGGCAGTGGTTGTCACGCGAATGTCACGCCTCTCTTCAAGGCGAAAACGAAACACCGCGTCTGGACCCATGCCAGGAGCACAAGCCAAGGTGTAATTCGAACGCAAGCCAGTGGTTGACCCCGAAAACGTTCCACCAGTTGGCCCAAGACTCAAGCGCGAAGCAGTTTCACACCCCTCATTGGAAGGCCGGCACATTGGATCCTCGAAGTCCCTACGACCATCGCAGTTGTCATCGCGGCGGTTGTCACACACCTCTGGTGCACCCGGAAACACCCGGGCTCCAGTACGGGGATCGTCATCGCAATCGGTTCCTCCTTCACACATGATCGAAACGAAGCCATCCCCATCCAAATCGCGAGGGGTGTAGACGCACCCAGTTGATGGATTACAGGAGTCGATGGTGCATGGAGATTCGTCGTTGCAAACTGGAGCAGGACCTGGTTGACACCCGTGGTATGGATGACAACGCTCGATGCCATTGCACGCATCACCATCGCTGCACATCGCATCGTTCGTGTCGATCACGCAACGCCTGCTCCTTTCGTCACAACGCACAGTCGTGCACTCAAAGCGGTCCTCCTCACACGGAGCACGACCACCCATGCACACACCACCTGAGCACTGCTCTATTCCGTTACAAAAACAACCGTCATCGCAATCGAATGCACTCGCACAATTCCGACCCAAAGTTGAACCTGGAGACACGCAAGGATTCATCAGCCCGCTGTCACCAGTATCCCTGAGCACGATTGGGGCATCCCGAGAGGCGTCTCTCTCAGGTGGCGCAGCGTCGGGCCCTGGGGTGGGCCTGGAGCAGCTGGAAAAAGCCGCCAACGCAAACCAAAACAAGGAGCGCAGCGCTTTCGAACCAAAGCATCGCATCATCTCACTCCCAAATTAGGCCTGGAGATTCTAACTCAGCCCAGCCAAGCAAGCATGCCCTATGGCATCGTTTCAATTTGGACCTCAAGGAGATAGGAACCGGCATCGCTTGCAGCAAATCCATCAACCACAAGGTGGTAGCGTCCGGGGTTGAGAACCGTATCGATCTCACTGGCTGTTCCCGACGCTGTGTCATCGTTGCAAGCAAGCTCTGTGGTGCAAAGCGAATCGAGCACGTAAAGCACTGTGTCAAAAGAGGAGCCGTGGGTAGAAGCGATCACACGACTGCGGCGACTGAGGTTGATCGCAAAAACGGCGTCAGGTGCATTTGAGCGCACAGCACATCCAGTTGGGTTGTGGTTGTGTGAAAGAGAAGAGGTGGATCCGCTGAAAAGGCCCCCCCGATCACCAACTGGATGGGCTCGGGAGCAGTCGTCATTCCCCATCGCCTCGATGATGGGCCTTGGAGCTGAGCGGCGAAACTCAAGCCGATATGCTCCTCCTCTCCAGCCTTCAACCACAGGAAAGTAAACGCCAGGGGGAAGCGAAAATGCCCTGATCCGAGGAGCGTTTGCCACCCGGCACATGATTTCAGAAGAAGCCGAAGAGGGTGGGCATTCTCTGAGGAGCGCAAGCCCAATCGGCGCGCTCGACTCGGCAAAGAGTTCGATATCCGAGGGTTCAGTGAGTTCGAAGCGATGAATGATTTCAGCGCTGGACCCGGCACATGACACTTCGATATCGTCCTCCGCGCCAAGGAGGGTGCCCATATAGGGTGTGGCGGGTTCAAGTGAAATGGGCGAAGAACAACGATCACCTGAGACAGGATCACTGGGTGGCTCGAAAGCAACGTTGAGAACGTAGTCGGCTTCGTTTGGCCCCTCAAGGATGAGGTAATACCTTCCCTCCCCTATGCGATGGACCCGACCTCGAGCCGGCGTGCCATGAGCACAACGAAGGAGTTCACCATCACAGCCCCTCAGCACAGAGAAGCGCAGAGGGTCAGAAGTTGGTGAGGATAAGGTAACAAAAAGGTTATAACTTTCACCAGGTGGAATATCGAAGGTGTATACCAAATCGCCTTGGCTGGCCCTCCCGCAAGGAGGGGCGTGATCATCCTGTACACCAACAAATGATCCTCTATAGCTCCCCCCCATTGGCACAGAAATGACAGCTGCACTGGTGCATGTTTCGTTCGGAGGTGCTGGTGTCGCATCACCCCAATCGAGCTCTAAAACCACTTCGTCATCTACTCCGGCAACACCAATTGCCAAAACGTATTCCCCTGGGGGAAGGGATCTCAGGCGAAGCCTGGCTGGATAACCGCTTCGACACTCGCGCTCCGGAGACGTGCAAGTGTTGAGCAAAGCGAGGTAGGTTGCTGCCCGTTCAGCACGAGCCAAAATCGATACATCTTTTGGGCCCTCTCCTGGGATCGTGAAAACGACAAAAAGGTCACGTACCCTGCTCCCAACACATTCAAAAAGGTGATCCTGGGATGATCCACCAAAGGACAAGAGGTAAGTGCCAGGTGCATCGATTCGAAGAGCATCCTCGCATCGGTCATGCATGGATCGGGAGCAGGGTGTTTCGTCGATGCGCCCGTTGCAGTTGTTGTCTATGCGATCGCCGCAAATTTCAGGTTGCCTACCGCTGCGCAAGGGGTTGTTGTCATCGCAGTCACTTCCACCAACGCAAAAGCCATCCGGATCGCCATCCTCATCGATGTCACGGGGCATGTGCTCACAACGCTTTTGCTCCTCGATGCAACGATCAAGGGTGCAAGGGGATCCGTCATCACAGGCGCGTTTTTCAGGAGGTGCACAACCACGCTCCGGGTCGCAACGCTCAAATCCATTGCAAAACACCCCATCATCACATTCTGAGTCCCTTGGAAACACCGTGCACCTTCCACCAATGCATCTCTCCAGCGTGCACCCAATCCTGTCATCGCAGTCTTGATCTTTTTCGCACTCTGGAGCAGCATCAACCAAAACGATGAAAGCATCAGGTTGGGAAGGAGAAGGGTCTCCACAACCGAGGAGCGCAAAGTGAAAAAGCGCTGAGCCAAGGGCCAAGGAGCAAATTCCCCGAAGCTCTCTCCTCTCGTTTGAAGAAGCACAGAACAAAGTAACGAAGTCCGACACGGGCAAAAAGTATAGGGCCGCTTTGAAAAATGGCCTAAGGGTGTTTTCGTTTTTGTGCTCTGAACACTTTGACAAGGTGCCAAACAAGGTAAAGGCCAATGCCAATGCCGATCACAAGGGCGTAGCGGTCGACCCATTGACGCAAGGTCTCAAAGCGCATCCCAAGCCACCACCCCAAAGCAAAAAGGAGAGCGTTCCACGCGAGGGCTGAAAGCCCTCCAAGAAGCACAACCCACAAGATGGGGATGCGAGCGAAGCCAGCACCAACGAAAATGAAGGCGCGAAAAGCTGGCAAAAAGCGGTTGGCGGCAAGCAACCAAAGGCCTCTTCGGGCCAAGCCTTCTCGTACTTTCTCTGCCCAAAATCTCCCAGAACCTCTGAGAAGCCAGGCAGGCCACCGCTCGAGCCGAGTAAGCCACCACCCAAAGGCATAGGCCACAAGGCTCCCAGCCACGCTTCCGAGGTTGAGGGCCGCGTAGACCGCAAAAGGCGAGTATTGGGCATGGGCCACGAGGGCAATCGCAAAGAGGGCAATCGTATCGCCAGGAAGAGGCGGAATGACGTATTCGATAAAGGAAGCGCAGGCGATGAGAAGGTAGGCCAATGGGCCCTCATTTGAACGCAGCCAATCCAAAACCGAATCCATTGTTCAAAGGGGCAGAGCAATGAGCGAAGAAAAGGCAAGATGAATTGAGATTGCGAGTTGGCTCGCTTCGTATCAAGGTGCATTGTTATCATGTTCTATGGGTTCTCCATGAGCAGCCAGGGCGCATCTTTTGATCTCTCGCAATACGGAATCACAGTGAAAACGATTTACCGCAACGCTTCGCCAGGTCAGCTCTACGAGCTTGCCTTGCGTCACGAGCCCGGCACAGCGATCAGCTCGACGGGGGCTCTTATCGCTTATTCTGGTGAAAAAACGGGAAGAAGCCCCAAAGACAAGCGCATTGTCGATGAACCTCGCTCGCGCGATCACATTTGGTGGGGTGATGTGAACATTCGAATGGATGAACACATCTTCATGGTCAATCGGGAACGCGCCATCGATTATCTCAATACGCGGCCCCATCTTTTTGTGGTCGATGGCTATGCGGGCTGGGATGAGCGCTATCGCATCAAAATCAGGGTGATTTGCAGTCGTGCTTACCATGCCCTTTTCATGTGGAATATGCTGATTCGCCCAAGCCGAGAGGAGCTCGCCTATTTTGGCGATCCGGATTACACGATCTTTAATGCTGGTTCATTTAGCGCAAACCGCTATACAAGCGGAATGACGAGTAAAACGAGTGTGGCTTTGAATTTTGCGCGCCAGGAATTTGTGATTTTGGGAACAGAATACGCGGGTGAAATGAAAAAAGGCGTGTTTACGATCATGAACTACCTCATGCCCCTCCAGGGGCAGCTTTCGATGCATTGCTCAGCCAATGAAGGACCAGAAGGCGATGTCTCGCTCTTTTTCGGGCTTTCTGGAACTGGAAAAACCACGCTTTCAGCCGATCCGCGGCGCAAGCTGATCGGCGACGATGAACACGTTTGGACTGATCGCGGGATTTTTAACATCGAGGGAGGATGTTACGCCAAAGCAATCAATCTTTCAGCTGAAAGCGAGCCAGAAATTTTTCAAGCAATTCGCTATGGAGCTGTTTTAGAGAATGTGGTTTACGATCCTGAAACCAGGGTTGTGGATTATACCAATGCCTCTATTACCGAAAACACGCGTGCGAGCTATCCGATTGAGTTTATTCCAAATGCAAAAATCCCCTGCGTGGGTGGACATCCCAAAAACATCATTATGCTTACCTGTGACGCTTATGGGGTATTTCCCCCTGTCGCCAGGCTGACCAAGGAGCAGGCGATGTACCATTTTATGAGCGGCTATACCGCAAAGGTGGCGGGAACCGAGGTGGGGGTGAAAGAGCCAAATCCGACCTTTAGTGCGTGTTTTGGCGCTCCATTCATGGTGTGGCACCCAAGCAAATATGCCGAGCTTCTGGCCGAGCGCCTTGAAAAGCACAAAACCAAAACCTGGCTGGTCAATACCGGCTGGACTGGCGGGAGCTACGGCGTGGGCCGCCGAATTCCGCTTCGTTACACGCGGGCGATTCTCGATGCGATCCACGATGGTGCGCTCGATCATGTACCAACTCGGAGAGATCCGGTTTTTGGTTTTGAGGTTCCCCTCGAATGCCCCGGAATTCCTCAAGAAATCCTCGACCCTCGCAACACCTGGGCCGACAAAAGCGCGTACGACGCGATGCAGAAAAAGCTGGCCCACCACTTCATCGAAAACTTCAAAAAATATGAAGCTGGAACCAGTGAAGCCATCCGCAAAGCAGGGCCTTTGCTCTAGAAAAGCCTTGCCAACCAAAAACAGTGCTTGCGCCGGGAAGCCCTTTTGGCGACACTGGAAGCCATGGGCTTGAGGGATTGGACTGGAAGGGCTTTTCAAGGACTTGTGCTGATTGGTGCTGGGCTTGGCTTTTGGGGATGTACCTGTGCAACTGGGAGCCCTCGGGATGCGGGGGTTTTGCTCACTGACGCTCCAGGAGGCCAGGACACAAGCCCAAGCGACGCGCGGCGGCCTGAAGACGCAGGAAGAGATGCGCGGCAGGAAGACGCCGTGGTGCTCATGGATGCGGGGGTAGATGCTTTTGTGCCAATCGACGCAGGCCAAGATGCAGGACAGGACGCCTTCGTGCCACCAACACCAGACGCAGGACAAGATGCAGGACGTGACGCCTTCATGCCCATCGATACAGGACAAGATGCAGGGCGCGACGCCTTCATGCCAGTCGATGCAGGTCAAGATGCAGGGCGCGACGCCTTCGTGCCCATCGATACAGGACAAGACGCAGGACGTGATGCCTTCATGCCCATCGATACAGGACAAGATGCAGGACGTGACGCCTTCATGCCCATCGATGCAGGTC
>JANWYL010000101.1 GCA_025056955.1 Sandaracinaceae bacterium
TTTATGTGATATTCAATGGGCAGAAATTTCCGATTACCAAAGACGAATTCATCATTGGTCGTGGCTCAAAAACCGCTGATCTCCTGATCAAAGACGGGAACATCTCCCGCCGCCATGCTGCGATCATTTACCACAACGGCGCCTACTACATCAAAGACCTGGGCTCAACAAATGGGATTGAGTATAAGGGGCAACGTATTGAAAGCCGTCGGATCGAAGAAGGTGATGTATATCACCTCTGTGACTATGAAATCCGTTTCACTTTTCGTTGATTTAGTGGTTATCGCTGTGGGAGGCTAAGGCAAAGCGTTTGCTGTTTAAGCCCCTTGCAAGAAGTTAGAGGTCAGGAGAGAAACAGTCTGTTCTTTCTTTGCTTTTGCTTGCCTTAGAGGCATGGGAGCATTCGCTTTTAAGGCCAGTAAGCTCTTTTCTAAGCTTTTCCTTTGCTCTGGCCTCAAGTTGCCGAACACGCTCACGAGATAGGCCCATTTTTCTTCCAATCGATGCAAGAGAGGCGGCTTTTTCGCTTAAAAAGCGTTGTTCGACAATGAATCGCTCGCGTTCGTCAAGCCGGTTGAGGGCTTTGTGGATTCTCTCCCTTGCGATTTTTTGCATTTCTGCCCTGACCATGGCGCTTTCGAGGTCGGCTTCTTGGGCCTCCAAAACGTCCATGACCACGTGCTTTCCGTCAGGGCTGAGCGGGGCATCCAACGGGAGATCTTTGGAGTCGAGGCAATGAAGCATCTGCTCGACTTCCTTTTCGCTCATGTTGAGTTCGGCAGCAAGAAGGGCATTCCGAGTGGTTTCGTCGGAAGTGAGGTTAGAAAGGCGTGCCCGTTCTCGACGAAGGCGGAAGAAAAGCTTGCTGCGAAAGGGGCCACTCCCGTTACTTACCATGCTGCTTGAGCGGATGATGAGGTCGAGCATGAAGGCTCGAATCCAGTAGCTGGCGTAAGTCACAAAGCGGGTTCCACGGGAGGGATCAAACTTTTGGGCCGCCACCATCAGCCCAAGATTTCCCTCGGCCACAAGATCGGCAAGGCGTATACCATCGCGCCGATACTTGAGCGCCAGTGAAACCACGTGCCGCAGATTGGCCAACACCAGCCGCTCGCGGGCCGGAACATCTCCCTCGGCGGCAGCCCAGGCAAGGGCTTGCTCTTCCTCACGGTCGAGAGGAGGGATGCTTCGGACGAATTCAATGAAGCGATCGATCCCAGGATCGGCAATCGGAGCACTCACGCTTCCTCCAATGAGTAACGTTACGTAACGTTAGCATTTCCATCTGGGAAGTCCACTCCATTTGGAAAGCGAAATAAGGCTATGGAGGTGGAAGCGTTGCAGCGAGCACCTCCAAGGCCAATTCGAAGCGGCCAAAGTCAGAAAAGGGGGTGATATTGGGAAGAGTGAGGGCTGGATGCCCTGGCGAGGCACCCACCCACACTTCGCTTCTTTGGGCGAGCCAGCTGATTCCTTCGAGTTCTTCTCGAAGAGCTTCTTCCGAGCTAAGCACCATGGGTATCGAAAGCACTGCCGCCTTGGCCGAAGAGCGTTCCACGGCGTTTGCGATCTCCTCAAATGGTGTGTCGGGGCCAAGGTAGATGGCTCGAATGCCGCGGATGGTCGCAAGGACCGAAGCGATGAGGGCACCCATCTCGTGGCGGTGAGCGGGAGGGGTAGCAAAGACGAGGCGGGGTGCTCCAGGTGCAGCGATTGAGTTTCTCAAAAATGTGAAAAAAATCGAACGGAGCTGGGCTGTGACTGCATGCTCTTCTCCAATCGACATTTGACCGTTGTGCCAACGGTCTCCAACTTCATGGAGAAGGGGGCGGGCAAGCTCGTGGATGAAGCGCCTCATGCCGAGCTGTTCGAGCGCCTGGTTGAGAATGGCCTCGGCTGCTTGAATGTCAAAGCCCTCGATGGCTTTGAGGTAGGAATCGATTGTCGAACGAGTGGGAAATTCGAAGGCTGTGCTTTGGCAGCGTTTGACGATGAGCTCGATCTCTTCATTGCTGAGCGAAGCGATTGAGCTTATGGAATGGCCCAGGGCAACCGCTTGGCGCAAAAGGTTGAGGCGACGGATGTCATCGAGGGAATAGCGGCGGGCTTTCCCGAGCGTTCGCTGAGGTGTAATCGCGTTGTACCTCCGCTCCCAGACCCGGATGAGGTCTGGACTAAGCCCTGTCATGCGCGTCACCACGCGGATGGGATAGGTGGCTGGGCTCAAGCGGTTGCGCGCGGACTCATCCGATTCTCGGCTCATACCGAGACGGGCTGGGATTTCGGGTTTGAATCAGTTGCCTGACAAGCTTCAGTTGTGCAGCGCCCCGTCCACTTGAGCCGTCTTGCGGCGAAAGCCGCATAGGCTTGTTCGAGGAGATGGGAAATGAGAGGCAAACGCGAAATCCAAATGAAGGGCAAAAGAGGGGGAAAATCAATTGCTGCATACATTCTTCGGAACACTTCGACGCCAGAAATCAACTCACCGGTTAAGAGATCTTTACCGTGAACCTTTGACATGAGGACAGAAAGATCAGGGAGCCCGCGGGAGGAGGGATCAAAAGATGGATCTGAGATGTCTGTAAATCGGACTCGTTTTTTGCGGTCAAGCTTGCGGACGAGTGCGATTTCTCTTTTGCAAATCGGACAATCGCCATCGAAGAAGATTTCAAAACATTCCGCCATCTTTGCCTCTCAATTGCTCTGCCCATTCTGAGGCCTTTTTCAAATTTGCAAAGAGCAAACGACAGTTGCGTGGAGGGGGTTAGGTTTGCGCTTGACGCTCAAAGGGGTGTTCCCCAGTGTGGGGTACGGTGCTTTGACACCAAAGAAGGAGGCCCGAGAGATGAGTCAAACTTTGCGCAAATTCCTTCTTGCCCAGCTTTGTCTTGCTTCGTGCGTTCTCTATCTGATCGGCTGTGGGGATGACAACAACAAAACCACTCCTTCGAACGATTCTGGCCCTCTTTTGGACAGTGGGCCAACGGGAAACGATAGCGGCCCAGTCCAGGGTGGTGATGGTGGTCAAAACGACGGTGGCCAAAGGGAAGATGCCAATCCTGGCCTGGACAGTGGACCAGGCCGGCCAACGATTTGGGGAATCGTTAGTACAAATCCCGACTTTAGCTTGCTCAAGCGAGCAATTGAACGGGCAGCACCCGTTTCTACAGGTGGATCTTCGACTCCAATCACCGATGTTCTAAACAGTCCTGGTCCCTTCACTGTCTTTGCTCCGAACAACGCTGCATTCATGGCATCCGGGTTGACAGAGGCCCAAATCAACGGGTTACAACCAGAAAGGTTGAGGGCCATCATCACCTATCATGCGCTCGGTATGCAATTGCGTTCCAGTGCGGTCTCCCCTGGCGTCATCAACACCCTTTCGGAGCTTCCAATTTTTGTGACTGTGGAAGGAGGTGTGCGCCTCAATGGTGGGAATGCGATCGCAGGTGGTGCCAATGTCACGACCACAGATGTGGAAGCATCAAATGGCATTATCCACGTCATCGATCGGGTGCTTCTCCCCCCAACTGTTGGAACCCTTCCGAGCTACGCAGGACTTACCAGGCTTAGCCAACTTTTGCGAGATGGCGCTCTGGTAGACACCTTGTCTGGTCCAGGTCCATTCACCTTCTTTGCTCCAAACAACGAAGCCATTCAAATGCTGTCTACCATTCCCTCAGGAGATGGCATCCTTCATATGCTCCGCCATCATGTGGTCAATCGATTGGTTACAGCTGAGATGATCCCGATGGGTGTGAGCACACTTCCATCTTTAGAGCGTGCTCCCTACATGGTAGGGGCCATGACCCCAAACCTTTCGATTGTGGTGCGCAAGGATGCAACGGGCGTTCGTGCCCACGGCGGCCAGGTGGTTCGAGCTGATCTCAGAGCAGAAAACGGGGTTGTTCACATCATCGATCGCGTGATTCTTCAGCAAAACCTTTGGGGTGCAATCCAGGCAGGAGGGCTCGATGGCCTTAGATCTGCAGTCATGGCTGCAGCTCCTCTCTCGGGAGGCCAGACGGTACAAGGTGCACTTGAGTCTGGTTCAACCCGTATCACCCTCTTTGCACCAACCAACGATGCTTTCAACATGGCTTTCCCTGGAGGCCTGCCAAGCGATGGAAATCGAGTTCGTGATGTGCTTCTCTACCATGCTGTTCCCCAACTGATCCTTTCAAGCACCTTGCCTTCCACTGCAACAGACCTGAACACCTTGCTTGAGAGACCACTTCGTTTTGAGCCTGGCTCACCACCTCGGGTTGGAGGGGCGAACATCATTGGTGTTGACTTTGTTGCAACCAATGGGATCATTCACCTGATTAATCAGGTGCTCATACCACCATCACCATAAGGTGGACTCCTTAGCGAGGGATAAAAACAAGACAACGACGGGCACGGTTGCGAACTTCGCTCTCTCGAAACGCGATTGGTGGTTGTTCGTTGCGGATCCAAAAAAGCGCTTCATCCATTTTGTGTGGGCTCCGTGGATCGATGCTTTGTCCTCCAGGGATGGCGTTCCAGGCGGATGGGCCGTCTTCACCCATCTCAACAACCAAGCGTTGAGATGCTCCTGATCCAAAAGAAAAATCGGTTGTATTCCAAAGACCAAATTGCCCTGGATCGACTGCACCAAAATCCCCATGACGGGGAAAGCCATTTGGGTACATCGGATCACCTTGTGGGGGGATTGATAAAATGTCTTCACCAAAGGTGGGTAGAACCGAGCGGAAGCGGACGGTGTGCAGCTTGCCCCAACGCCACCCCTGGATATCTGGACCAAGTCGTTCCCTCAAAAAAGCGAAGGCGCGAATGGTTGCTTGAATCAGTGCCTTTTCCTTGGTTTCAACTTCCCCATCTGTTCGGAGATCATCCCAATAGATCGCAAGCCGCGATTGGATCTCGGGGGTACCTGCAAAAGAGTGTTCGATGAAGCGGGCGCTTGGGAGCGATTCTTGGCCCAATGCCATGGCCTCATCTTCGAGGGCAATTGGCCCAAGGCGAGTGAGGATGGCATTGAAAATTGTGGTCGCAATGCTGTCTGCGATTTCTCGAGGATCACTTGCGCGCGTGCCTTCGGGAGTCCGAAAGGAAGTCCAAGCTGCAAGGCGTCTTTGGGCTTCGGCAATGTCGGCTTCCTCTCTTGCTGAAATGGTTGGAAGGTGCATCCTTGGATTTCGGAGAATTTCAGCCCATCGCGGCGCAAGCACCTCTCCCAAGGCACTGCGCGATTCGGCTTGTAGCGCAACCATGTCGTCTTTGGTGATGTTGCCTCGCATGGCCAAGGCTTCGAGCTCGCGCACAATGCGCTCCTGCCTCCACCCGAGGTCGAAATCTCCGCCGATGTAGTGGGCATCGTTGCATGGATTTCCATCGTGGTTGACACCGACGTTGTCTTGATTGGCGGTGGCGATCCATCCCCGACTGGGGTTGTGCTCATGGGGAATGAAGCGGGGATCGAGATCACCCATCCACTCATGGCGTCCCTGGCCGGGAAGAACGAAGAGCGGACAATGCCCGGTGAGGGTGCCATCTGGAAGGATGCGCAGGCTTCTGGCTTCGGCGCTTCGAATCGGAATGCGGCTTTTCGAAGACCACAAAATGCCACTGCGGTCGATAAAGACAAAGTTTTGAGAACCGACTTTGAAGAGGTCCTGGGCCCTCCTTGCATCCTCGATGTTTCGGGCTTTTGCGAGCTCAAGAAAGAAGCCGAGCTCATCGGACACCTCCCACCCTGTGTACCTCACAGAGAGGGCGGTGAAACGGCCAGGCATGCCGGGGATGGCTTGGCGAGAGCCCGGAATGATCGGGCAGAGGGTGCCTGGCGGGCCATGGGTGGTTACGTACTCGATCGGCCTTCGGACTGGCTCTCTGCGTCCTGCAACGCGGATTTCCTCCTCGATCACCCGGATGGGCACCTGCTCCATCCGACCGCTCCCATCGCGATCGAAAGCCACGGTGTCAGGTGCACCTCCGCTTCCTTGAGTGATTTCCTCAAGATAAACATCGGTGACATCATACCCTGTTGTGGTTGCACCCCAGGCAACGAAGCGGTTGAATCCGAGAACAACCCCAGGCAATCCAGCAAATGCAACGCCCTCCACATCGATTGCCTCTTCACCATCCATTTTCGCTGTGTTGAGGTGAACGTACCACCAAACCGGCGGGCTCACCAAGGCGAGGTGGGGGTCGTTTGCCAGAAGCGTCTTGTGATTGGCAGTGAGTGATGGGGAAATCACCCAGTTGTTTGAGCCGCGATGGTGATCACCCATTCCAAGGATATCGAATCTGGATTCGATGCGCTCGAGAAAAGAGATTGCACCCAACAGGGTGGCTTTGGGAGGGATGGTCATGGGCGAGGTGATGGGGTGGCTGGGGCGACTCCATCCCGTCGTGTGACCATCGTTCCAACAGGGAGGAGCTGGGCAATGGCGGGTGTAAACGGCCCTTGCTGGCCAAAAACCCAAAATATCATGCCACAGCCCAGCCCTGGGGTCAGGGTTTCTAAAGCGCTCTCGCACGGCTTGGAGCAGGAGGGTACGGCGCACGTCGTCAGCCGCATCAAAGCTCAGCGCTGCCGCCTGAAAGCGGGCCATTGCGAAAATGTCTGCGCCGTGCCACCTGCGGTCGAGGTGCCGGTAGAGGAGCAAGGTGACGACATCGGCTCCGGGAACAACCGGATTCTCCCGTTCTTCGTCGACGGCTTGGATGTAGGCGTTGACCCCTTGGGCAAAGGCATCGGCGACACGTTTCGAAAGGCTGTTTTGAGGGAGGGAATCGTAGATGGCCTTGCCCATTCGGGCGTATCCCATGACTCGGCTCTCAAAATCGCGTTCGATCAGGCCTGGCTCGAGATGACCTGCAACTTCTGCAAGCCGGCCAAGGACGCTCCGGCGAATGAACTCCATTTGCCCGTAGCGATCGCGGGCCATGAGGTAGCCCTGGGCCATGATGACATCGTGAATGGTCTTTCCGTAGATGTGAGGAATCCCCCGATCGTCATAGACCACTTCCACCTGTTCATCGAGGCCAGAAAGGTGCAGGGTTTCAGAAGCCCTTATGTCTCCAAGGCAAGTGCCCTGGGGGGATGGCGCCGAATCGTTATGGGCATCGCTCGAACCACCATCGCCTGGCGAAGGCGAGCTTGGGCAAGCCGAAACACTGAGAAGGAGTGTGCCTACGAAAGCAAGCACAAGGGCAACAGAGAAAAAACGGAGGAAAGAGCACATAAGGCGATTTTACGAAGGTGCCCCCAAAAACCACAATCGAGAGGCATTGCCAGAGCACAAGGGGTCCTTCTTGCAATCGCAAGGCGCACAAAGAAAAACGTTTTCTTCGAAATTCGGCTATCATCGCGCCGTCTCAGGAGGCCAGAGCATGGTTGCAATTGTTGCCATGGTTGTTGGTGTGATCGTCGCTGTTGCGCTTTTCGCAATGATTGGTGCCAAAATGGGCGTCAAATTTGAGCGCGAACGCCAGGGGGCTGGGCCTGTGGAAGAGCGCTTGCGAAAAGGCATGAGCCCCAGTGTGCTTGGTGCCCTGATCGGCGTGATTCCATTCTTGTTGTTCGTCGTTGTCCTGATTGTGATGGTTGCAATGACAGAGCCTCAGCGAGAAGGCGAAGGGGAGCCACCTTCCGCAGGGGCCCACTAGCTGGCTTTTGGCTGTTGTGGAGGGCTTTGCGATGCGCTTCAACCACAACCATCACAAATGTTTGGCCATCAAAAATTGCGCTAAATCAAAGCTGCCATGAGTGAATCCAAACCGCGAAACGTGATCGTGATCGGCTCGGGGCCAGCCGGACTCACGGCTGCGCTTTATGCATCGCGAGCGAATTTGGCTCCCCTGTGCATTGAGGGCTTTCAGTCGGGAGGGCTCCCCGGCGGGCAGCTCATGCTCACGACGATTGTTGAAAACTACCCTGGCTTTCCTGAAGGAATCAGTGGCCCAGAGCTCATGAATCGCATGAAGGAGCAGGCAGCCCGCTTTGGGACAGAATTTTTCACGGCAGATGTGGAATCCGTTGAGCTTGACCGGTATCCCTTCCGGGTGCATGCGGGTGGGGAAACCTTTGAAGCCAAGGCCCTCATCATCGCAACAGGAGCTCGGGCAAAGCGCTTGGGGCTTCCAAGCGAAGACGCCCTCGAAAACCACGGGGTTTCATGGTGCGCAACCTGTGATGGTTACTTCTTTCGAAACCAAGAGGTGTGTGTGGTTGGTGGAGGGGATACCGCGTGCGAAGAGGCCCTTTATCTTGCAAACCTTTGTAGCAAAGTCACGATCATCCACCGCCGCAAAGAATTTCGCGCATCAAAGATCATGGTGGAACGGGTGCGAAACCACCCAAAAATCGATTTTCTTTTGGATTCTGTGGTTGTTGATATTTTGGATCCGAGGGAAAAGCAGGTAAAAGGGGTCAAAGTTCGCAACGTTATCACCGGTGAAGAGCGTTTTCACCCTTGCTCAGGAGTTTTCATTGCAATCGGACATGCTCCAAACACCCAAATCTTCCGCGGATACCTCGAGATGGATGAGCATGGGTATATCCGGACCAAGCCTGGAAGCACCAAAACCAACATTGAGGGGGTGTGGGCATGCGGTGATGTGCAAGATCCGGTGTATCGACAAGCGGTGACTGCAGCCGGCTCAGGGTGCATGGCAGCGATTGAGGCAGAGCGTTGGCTTTCAATGAAGCGCCTGATCTGAGTTTGGAAGGTCGGTGCTTAGGAGTTCAGTGGTTATGTGGGAGGGATAAGGGGATCCCCTTCGCCACAACCACGCACCCACGAAGATCACAAGGATCGAGATCAACTGGGATGTGGAAAGGCCCCATCTCCAGAAAACACCACGGATGGCATCCCCTCGCCACCATTCAATCACCAAGCGCAAAACACCGTAGCTGATGGCATAACTACCAATGCGTCTTCCACTTCCAATAACACCGAGGCGAGGCTCATCCTGGGGAACGAGGGCAAAAACGAATCCAATCGCGATGAGGCCAAGGCTTTCGTAGATCTGCACAGGGTGCCGCCACACCGAGGGATGGGCCATTGGGGCAAGTGAGTGGGTGGAGCGAACAGCCCAAGGGCCATTCCATGGGGCGCCGTAGCAACACCCTCCAAGGAAGCATCCGATGCGCCCAATCGCATGGGCTCCAGCAAACGCGGGGATCGAGGCTTCAAGGATGCGCAGCCAAGGGAGGCGAAACCAACGGGCGGGGAGATAGCTCCCGATGAGGGCACCTGGGATTGACCCATAAAAAACCAAGCCAACACCTCTTGAAGCGATCGCTTTCCAATTCCAACCTTCTTGGATGCCTCCAATGAGCCAATAGAGAAGCATGGCACTGAACAACCCAATTGGCATCGCGTAACCAACGGATGCGAGGGCGAGTGCCCAATCACAACCCAAACGGTGCGCGCTGCGGGCACTTAGAATTGCGATTGCAAGGAGAGCCACTGCCAGGCAAAGCCCGTAGCTTCCAATGGCAATCGGATGCCCAAAAAGCTCCAGCTCCACGAAAATCGGGTGCATGGATAAACCTATGGTGCAGATGGACCAATCGGAAGAGGGGGTGGAGGAAGGGGAGTCTCGTCCCCTTTGCGTTCAGCTGAAAAATCAACCGAATTAACCGAGTTGGCCTCGTTTTCAGGAAGCTGATCCCCGATGATATCCGGCAGGGGAGGGGGTAGAAGGAGTGGAAAAGAGGCGTCGGTTTTGTCCCAGGGGATGGGTTTGGCTTTGGGAGCTTGCGAGATGGTGTCGATACAGGCTTTCGTACAGATGAGGTTGCAACTTCCGCAGGTAAATGCAGAAAGGAGAGAGAATGGAAGGACGAGTGCATTCAAGGTGAGCCCTGCTATCGAGGAGGCTTCGCCGCCAGAATTTGGATGGGCTCGGGCTTGGGAAAGGCCAGTTGCCCCAGCAAAAATGCCAGCGACAGCAAAAAGAGGGCCAGCGGCCCCACATAAAATCCCAAGCAATGGCACCCATACGACAAAGGCACTCGCCAAGGTGAATGCCAAAGCAGAAACGCCAAGGGCAATCGACAGCCATCCCATTTTTGTTCATGGTTTTCTCTTGAGGATGTTGCGTCAAGAATCATCTCACAGGGCGCAATCAGAGCAATCTGGTTGAAACGAGGGGAAGCTCAAAAAGGCGATTGAGGCTGTGCTTGGGGAAAGGTGCAAAGGGACTTGCCAAAAATTGGACTCTTTTGGGGTTTTTGGGGAATGCCTTTTTTGGAGTGTGTCCAAGTGCGGAATGGAGAGCGTCATGGATTTTTCAAAAGCACAAAATTTGACCACGATTGAGCGCCGCGCCCCTTCTGCGCCTCGCATCCCAGTCGATTTGCTCGTTAACCTCCACCTTTTGGACGAGCAAGGCCAACGAGCCGATGATGAGTGCTTTCAGGCAGAAGCCCTGGACATCTCGGCTGCTGGCATGCGGCTTTGCTCTGACGTGTTGCCGGAAGCTGGGCAGCGCCTCCTGTGTCGCTTT
>JANWYL010000102.1 GCA_025056955.1 Sandaracinaceae bacterium
GATTCCCCATTCCTTTTGCCACCGGCTGCGCTTTGCCGATGGGAGCTCTGGCATGGTGCGGCGGACCTCTTCGATCCAACCCTCGTCGATCACAAGGGGGGGAAGGTCTGGGTCGGCAAAGTAGCGGTAATCGTGCGCCTCCTCTTTTGATCGGAGGGAGATGGTTTTGTCTTGGGTGGAAGACCAGGTGCGGGTTTCGCGAAGCACAGTGCCGCCGCTTCTTATCACCTCGATTTGGCGCGCAATTTCATGATCAACTGCCTTGCGAACGAATTTGAAGGAGTTGATGTTTTTGAGCTCGACGCGGGTGCCGAAGGTGTTTGAGCCCTTTGGGCGGACGGAGATGTTTGCATCGCAACGGAAAGAACCTTCCTCGAGATTTCCGTCGTTGATGCCCAAAAACATGAGAATTTCGCGCAGCGTTCGAAGGTAGGCTTCTCCTTCCTCACCTGTTCGGATATCCGGTTCGCTCACGATTTCAATGAGAGGGATCCCCGCCCGGTTGAAGTCGACGAGCGTGTCGGTTGCACCACCAACACCATGGAGGTTTTTGGCAGCATCTTCCTCGAGGTGAATGCGGGTGATGCCAATGCGCTTTGTGCCATTTGGGGTGTTGATCTCGATCCACCCTTTTTCGTTGATGGGGAGATCGTGCTGGGTGATTTGGTAGCCTTTTGCGAGATCAGGGTAAAAGTAGTTTTTGCGCGCAAAGCGCGAAGTGCGGCGGATGGTGCAATTTAAAGCAATTCCGGCGCGGATGGCGAGTTCAACGGCGTATCGATTTGGAACGGGGAGGGCGCCAGGGAGCCCAAGGCAAACCGGGCAAGTGGCCGCATTGGGCGGAAGGCCATAGGTGGTTGGGCAAGGGCAAAACATCTTGGTGCGTGTGGCAAGCTGGGCATGGACTTCAAGGCCGATGATGGCTTCAAATTCTGTGCTGGCTTGGGCCATTGGCTTGCTCCTTCTAGGCAACAAGGGGTGGGCTCAGGGGAGGACGGGCTTTTTCAAAGGCAAAGGCCAAGCGGAAAAGGAGGCCTTCTTCAAAGGGGCGACCTGTGAGCTCCAAGCCCACAGGCATGCCCTGGGAAAGGCCAGCTGGAATGCTTATGGCAGGTAGGCCAGCAAGGCTTGCTGGCAGGGTGTAGACGTCCGAAAGGTACATGGCCACAGGGTCCTCTGTGCGAGAGCCAATTGGGAAGGCCACCGTTGGGGCTGTGGGGCTTGCGATGAGATCGACCTTTTCAAAGGCTTTTGCGAAATCATGAACAATGCGGGTACGCGCCCTTTGGGCTTTGGCGTAGTAGGCCTCGTAGTAGCCGGCGGAAAGCACGTAGGTGCCAAGAACAATCCGGCGACGCACTTCTTTGCCAAAAAGGGCACGGGTTTGGCAGTAGGTGCGAAAGAGGTTTTCGCTTTCTACTCGAGGGCCGTAACGCATGCCATCGAAACGGGCAAGATTTGAGCTGCACTCGGCAGGGGCGAGGATGTAATAGGCAGCCAGAGCGTACTCCAAGGAGGGAAGCTCAACCTCAATGAGGATGCAGCCCAGATCCTCGAGGATGCGAAGGGCTTGAGCAAAGCAGGCTTCAACGCCTGGTTCGGGAGCGACTTCGGCCCTTAAGCGGAGAACGCCAACCCGTAGACCTGAGAGGGGAGCGTCTTTTTCTTTGAGGAGGTTGGGGATGGGGCGGTCGGCGCTTGTGGCATCCCGCGGGTCCATGCCAAAAATCGCTTGGGCCAGGCGGGCGCAGCCATCGACATCTGTTGCCATTGGGCCGATCTGGTCGAGGGAGGAAGCAAAGGCCACAAGGCCGTAGCGCGAAACGCGCCCATAGGTGGGCTTCAGGCCAACGACTCCGCAAAAAGCAGCTGGTTGGCGAACTGAGCCGCCCGTGTCTGAGCCCAAAGCGAGGGGGGTCATGCGCGCGGCCAGCGCAGCCGCTGAGCCGCCAGAACTCCCTCCCGGGACCCGGCTGAGGTCCCAGGGGTTTAAAGCCACACCAAAAGCCGAATATTCGTTTGAGGAACCCATCGCGAATTCGTCCATGTTGGTCTTGCCAACAATCACTGCGCCCGCCTTACGAAGCTTTTGCACTGCTGTCGCATCGTAGGGTGCCACCCACCCTTCGAGCACGCGCGAGGCGCAGGTTGTGGGCATGCCGCGGACGCAGATGTTGTCTTTGATGGCGATGGGCACTCCACAGAGCGGGCCAAGCGCTTCGCCCCTTTTCTTCGCCCTGTCGATGGCACTGGCTTGGGCGATGGCTTGCTCTCGATCGATGTGCAAAAAGGCGCGAAGGCGCGCATTCAAAGCCTCGATGCGCTCAAGGGCGCTTTGGGTGATTTCGAGGGCGCTTGCTTCACCGCGCTCGACCGCTTGGCAGATGGCTTGGGCAGAATCCAAAAAGGCAGCGCTCATTCTCCCTCCACCACACGAGGCACAGCAAAAGCACCTTCGACACTGCGCGCAGCTCCGCGCAAGGCCTCGCTTCGCCGAAGGCCTGCTTCTGGCCGATCCTCCCGCAGGCGCGTCGCTTCCTCAAGGGCGTGGAAAGTGGGTGGAACTCCCTCTGTTTCAAGGGCGTTCAAGCGCTCCACCCAACGCAAAATCGCATCGAGCTCGCCTTGAAGCACCGCGATTTCTTCATCGCTGAGCTCAAGCCTTGCAAGCGCAAGCACCCGACGGACCTCATCTTGTGTGACTCGCTCAGGCATGTTGAGATGAGGGGGATTTAGCACAAAAAACGCCTTTTGGGTGCTATGAGATGAGGCAAAAGGCACCATGCTTTTTTCATGCCCCAAGCGCTTCCATACGATGCGGTTTTGATCCTCTCTTTTGGCGCCCCCGAGGGGCCAGATGAGGTCATGCCCTTTCTCGAAAGGGTGACGCAAGGCCGAAACATCCCCCGAGAGCGCTTGCTGGAAGTCGCCGCACACTACCACCATTTTGGTGGGGTCTCCCCTCTCAACGCCCAAAACAGGGCCTTGGTGGCTGCCCTCCAAGCCCGCCTTGAAGAAAAAGGAATTGGGCTTCCAGTGTACTTGGGTAACCGCCACTCACCTCCTTTTTTGAGGGATGTGGTGAGGAAAATGAAAAAAGACGGGGTGCGGCGAGCGATTGGGATTGCGACCAGCGCCTTTGGGAGCCCATCAAGTTGCCGGCAGTATCAAGAAGCCATCCAGGCAGCTGTTCAAAGCGAGGGCGGGCCTTCGATCGATAAGGTCCCGCCCTTCTGGGACCACCCTGGCTTTATCGAGGCCCAAGTGCTTCAAGTGCAAGCCTATTGTGCTGCCCAGGGAATTGGGCTCACCTCGGAAGCTTTGCAGGTGCTCATGAGCGCCCATTCAATCCCCCTTGCCATGGCCAAAGTGAGCCCCTATGTCGAGGAGCTTAAAGATACGGCGCGGCTCGTTGCCCAAGGGCTTGGGATTGATGCGTGGGAGCTCGTGTGGCAGTCCCGAAGCGGCCCGCCGCAAGTGCCATGGCTTGAGCCCGATATTCTTGCGGCAATCGAGCGTTTGCCCCTAAATGGGATTCGGGAAGTTTTGGTAATACCCATCGGTTTTTTGAGCGACCACATGGAGGTGATGTGGGATTTGGACATCGAAGCCAAGGGCAGGGCAGAAGCGCATGGAATGCGCTTTTGGAGGGCACCAACCCTTGGCACACACCCTCGCTTTGTTGAGGTGCTTTGCGAGCTTGTCGAAGAGCGGCTTTTTGGTTTTTCCCCAAAGCGGCTTGGTTCTCTCGCTTCAAGACCACGTTGCACCCCTGAATGCTGCCGCCTGAGCAGCTAATACCCAAATTGGGTGAGCTCTGAAGTTGGGTAGGGTGTGTTGCGGTTGGTTGCATGGGTAAGATTCTTTTTTGGTGTAATGAGGAGCATCACCAACCAGATCAACCCCTCACACCGAGCCTGCACGATTGGCCACTCTTTCTTGCGCTCACCGTGGGCAAAAGACCTCAACCCACATCACCAATCACATCGACCACCATCGAACACCATTGAATGAGCTCGTTGGACCAGCACGTAGCCCATCGGTGCGCCAAGCCCACCTTCGCATGCACCCAGCGACACAATCGCTTGTGCTCGAGCAAGGCTTGAGGTGCCTGTGTGCAGAACCCCCCAAGGCGCAGCGCGTGCCACCAAGCGAGCTTGAACTCCTTCCATAAAGCGTGCTTCCAAAGCCAAATCCCGAATACCTAGAGATGGTAGGGGGCACAATTCCACCAAGTTCGGCCCAAGCGAGGTAGGAGCCCTTTGCCTCGATTGATTGCTCAATGCACTGCTGGCTTTGACTGCAAGATCCCCCTCAAACAATCTCAAACCATCTGCTTCCCACTTCCTCATCCACAAACGCAGGCATTGAACTGGAAAGCTAAGGTTCGCTGCCACGGCTCGATCCATGCCAATGCACGCTCCATGGGAGAAGAGGCCCTGTCCTGCATTGCCATCTTGCGATAAAGTGCTGCCCAAGCCTGCCAAAACCCACACTTCCAGGTGCCCGAGCTTTCTCAAAGCGCGCCACCGCAACATCACAAAAGTGTTGCTCATTGGCTGAAAAGAAGCAGGAAGGAGAGTTTTAGGATATCTTTCCTTTGATGGCTTCAGCGCTTTTGCCCATTGGTCCTGATCTCACTCCTTATCGCTTGCTTTTTCGGGAAGGAATCCGTGTGCTTGAGGGGCTGGGTCGGCGTTTCATCGAGGTCGAGCGCGAGGTGCTCGAAGAGCTTGCCTTCCAAGCGATGAAAGAGATCGCGTACAAAGTGCGTCCAGGCCACCTCGCTCAACTCCGGGCCATTCTCGATGATCCGGAAGCTTCGGCAAATGATCGCTTTGTGGCCTTGGAGCTCCTCAAAAACGCTGTGATCGCTGCGCAAGGTGTGCTCCCCATGTGCCAGGACACGGGGACAGCCATCGTCATGGCCAAGCGAGGCCAAGGGGTGCTCACTTCCAGGGGAGATGATGAGGCGCTTTCTCGCGGGATCGAAAGGGCATACAGGGAGTTGCCCTTGCGCTATTCGCAACTGGCCCCTCTTGACATGTGGAACGAAGTCAATACACGCAACAACCTTCCTGCTCAAATCGAAATCGAAGCGGTTGATGGGTGTGAGTATCGTTTCCTCTTTATGGCCAAGGGTGGGGGCTCAGCAAACAAGAGCCTGCTTTTCCAAGAAACGAAAGCCTTGCTTGAGCCTCGGGCGATGCGGGCTTTCATCGATCGCGTGTTGCGCTCGCTGGGTACGGCGGCATGCCCACCCTATCACCTTGCGATCGTGGTGGGAGGAACGAGCGCGGAGTATGCCTTAAAGGTTGCAAAGTATGCTTCGGCTCGTTTTCTCGACACTTTGCCCACGCGAGGAAGCCCAAGTGGCCATGCGTTTCGGGATCTCGAATTCGAAGCAGAGGTGCTTGAGATGAGCCGAAGGCTTGGGGTGGGTGCGCAGTTTGGAGGTAAGTACTTTTGCCACGATGTTCGCGTGATTCGCTTGCCGCGCCATGGGGCAAGTTGCCCTGTGGCTGTGGCTGTGAGCTGTGCTGCCGATCGCCAGGCCCTTGCAAAAATCACCGAAGAGGGGGTTTTCCTCGAGGCCCTTGAGGACGAGCCGGAGAAATACTTGCCAGTTCAAGATGGATTGACAGGGGAGGTCGTTGAGGTCGATCTCCGTCGGCCAATGAGCGAAATCCGGGCTCTCCTTTCAAAGTATCCTGTGCGCACGCGCCTTTCGCTGAGCGGGCCAATGGTTGTTGCACGGGACATTGCCCACGCAAAAATCAAGGAGCGCTTGGACCGAGGGGAGGGATTGCCCGACTACATGAAAGAGCACTGCATCTACTACGCTGGGCCTGCGAAAACCCCAGAAGGGTATGCTTCAGGCAGTTTCGGACCAACCACAGCAGGGCGCATGGATGTTTACCTTGCACCCTTTATGGAAGCAGGGGGAAGTTACGTCACGGTGGCAAAAGGAAACCGCTCCAGGCAAGCGGTTGAAGCGTGCAAGAGATACGGTGGCTTTTATCTCGGTTCAATCGGCGGGCCGGCTGCGCGCTTGGCCAAAGATTGCATCCGAAAGGTTGAAGTCATCGACTACCCAGAACTTGGCATGGAGGCAGTGTGGAAGATTGAAGTGGTTGATTTTCCTGCTTTCATCGTCATCGATGACAAGGGGAACGATTTCTTTGCAGAATGGCTTGGGGGATCACCCAGTGGTGATGAGAAACACCTTCCTGTGGTGAAAGGGTGATCTGATTCGATGTTTCACCTTGTGGTGCGTCTTGTGGTGCTAGGTGTCAGAGGCGCGCTTTAAACCAAAGCGCTCGGCGAGAAGGTCATCGTATTTATCAGCGAGGCGGCCAACGGTCCGCACCATCGCTTCGATTTCAGAAGGGTCGAGGTCTTCGGTGCTGCGTTGTGCGACGACGACAATTTGATTTTGATAGAGCGCAAAGGCAGCGCCTTGGGTGGCATGGAGGTTGGCTTCAAGCAGGAATCGGTAGACTTCCGAAGGAGGGGAATCCACGAGCTTGGCGCATGGCGCAAACACGTGGAGGTGGCCTTTTTCTTCCGCATCACCTCGGAGCCAGATGAGCACGTGGGCGCTCCCGCGGCGTAGAGCATAGGCCTTGATGGCGTTTTCGTGGGCAATTTCGGCTTGTTTTGGGTTTACGCCGAGCTTTGCGATCACTCCTTCGATCTTTGCGATGATTTCCTCAAGGTGAGCATTCATCTGTTGAGCCTCTTCTTTGCCGTGTGTATTCGATTCGTAGGGTTTTGGCCACATGGGCTTGTAATTTGCTGCTTTTGGATCACCCTGAAGGGGTACTGCGACGAGGCGAAATGCGTGAAAGCTCTCCTCATTTTGCGTTTGAAAGGGCGATTGAAGGTTTGGCCAAGACGATCCCTGGCGAGGAGGTATTGGCCGCAAGGGCCTCTTTTGAACGGCGAACAGGTGCTGCCTTCCCGAGCGATCCCTTTTATGAGGAGCGGACGCGTGCATTTCTTGAGGAGCTCGTGTGCGAGCACCTTTTGCCGAGCGGGGAGACGCCTGCCCAGGCGACATTGCGCCAAAGTGTTAGGCAAGAAGATGCCATCGATCGAGAGGTGCTGGTCGCCCTTGGGCGGGCGGAGCGGGGGCTTTTTCAGGTCGAGGAGAGAGGGGGAAAGAGACTGCTTCGATGCCTATTTGGCAATGTACGCTACGACATCACGATGGATTCCGGCGGACTTGACTGGACAGGGCGCCTGGGAGGTGGGGAGATTTTCGATGGGCGCCTTGTGCCTTTTGCTTCTGGACTGCGACTGCTTCCGGGGCTGATTTTTCATCCGCCACAGGCGGTGGCTTGCGTGGTCGAAATCGTTAAGCAGGCCAAGGAAAGGCGCGTCGCAAGGCGTGATGTGCTCGATGGGCTTTTGCGGATGCGCATGCGCCATGACCGCTTTCCTGGCGTCCATCCAAAGCACTTTTATCGCTTCGAAGCGCTTTGGGATTTGGAAATTCGAAGCGCTTCGTGGAGACGTCACGGAAAAGTGCTTGCTTGGCCTGGGGCGCAGTGAAAAAAGGCTTGAAAAGAGGAGCAGGTTCTGGATAAGATTGCGTCCCCCTCATGAAGCCGTTGCCTTTGCGCATGCACTTGGCCTCCCTCTCAGTTGTGGTTTTTGGAGTGCGTTTGGCCAATGGGATGAGAATTTGGGGGAAGGTGTTTTTTTTTCCTTTGAATGAGCGCAAAAGACAAAGGATTTTGATGGGGACGTGGGCTTGCGCAGAGGCTTGGTTTCTGGGTGAGATTGGGAGAATTGCCAGTTGTGCGGGATGGTTTTTAAGCCTTTTGGTGCATGCTTTAAGGTGAGGCCCGGCGCATGACGAGCGAGACCAACAAAAAACTCCTTGCTGCTCTCGAACTTGCCCGCTCTATGGAAGCAGGTGCTCCTTCGGAGCGCATGATTGAGGCGTGGAAAGCGGTTTTGAGGCTTGATCCCCACCACGCCGAAGCGCTGAGCGCTTTGCGGGAACTCTACCGCAAAACCCAAAAGTGGAACGCACTCGTCGATGTGCTCAAGCAAGAAGCTGAGGCGTTGCGAGGGGATGATCCTGAATCTGTAGAAAAGAAGATTTCAAAGCTCCGTGAGATGATCGAGGTGTATCGCGATCACTTGAAGCTTGAGACGATGGTCGTGAACACCTACCACGCGATTTTGGCCTTGCGTCCAAACAACACAGAGGCGCTCGATGGCCTTGCTGCGGCCTATGAGTCGATGGGGCGCTGGAACGATTTGATCCAAGTGCTCATGCGCAGGGCAGAGCTTAAAGATGATGTGGATGAGGCGATTTCAATTTACATGCGTGTTGCGAAGTTATGGCTTGAGCGCTTTTCGAATCCGAACCAAGCGACCAAGCCTCTCGAACTCATCCTTGAGAAAAAGCCAGATCACAAAGAAGCGATTCATTTGCTCAAAGACATCCATGCGAAGCGGCGAGCGTGGAAGCCTCTTTTTGATGTGATTGCCCTTGAGCTTGCCCACACTGAGGATCCCGAAGCAAAGCATGCTCTCCGCATCGAGCTTGCGCGCCTCGCAAGCGAGCGCTTGCATCGGCCTGATGAAGCAATTCCGCTTTGGAAAGAGATCTTAGCGTCGGACCCAAGCAACAAGGAAGCCCTCGACACGCTCGAGAAGCTTGCTGAGCGAGAAAAGAACTGGGTGACTTTAAGCGAGGTGCTTGAACGTCGAGTGGAGCTTGTGGGAGACGACAAAGAGCGGGTTCGTCTGCTCACAAAGCTTGCAGGGCTTTATGCCGAGCAGCTCAATGACACGGAGCAAGCGATCAGAAGCTGGAAGCGTTTGCTTCAAATCGACCCCAAAAATCAGCGGGCCTTGCGGATGCTCCGGGATTTTTACGTGCAGGCGCAACGATGGGACGAGCTTGAAGCGCTCTATGGCGAGCAAGGAGACTGGGAGGGCTTGGCAGAGGTTTTGGGGCAGGCGGCCGAGAAAGCAACGGAGCCGGAAGTGAAAATTGCTCTTTCTTTTCGTGCAGCGCGCGTTTATGAGGAGAAAATTGGTGAGCCGCAGCGGGCTTTCCGCTCATATGAGCGGGTTCTCCAAGTTGATCCTCAAAACGCTCAGGCAGCGCGGGCCCTTTTGCCGATCTACCGGCGTGAGGAGAGGTGGTCCCGCACTCCCTCTCTTTACGATGTGTTGATTGCCCAAGAAAGCGATCCCCTGGAGCGCCTCGAGCTCATTGAGGCGGCCAGGGCCGTTGCAGAGGAAAAGCTCAGGGATGCGAATCTGGCTTTGCGTTATGCCCTTTTGGCCTATCGCACTGATCCCGTGAGCGAATCGACCCGCACCACCCTCGAGCGGGTTGCCAAGTGGGCCAAGGCGATGGGACAGGTGGCGGATGCCTACGAAGAACGCCTCGAAAAGATTCGCACAATCGAGGAAGGAGCGCCAGAGCGTCGCTGGCTCAGGCTGCGCATTGCCGCGCTTGCCGAGGACGAGCTTGGCGATGTCGACCGGGCAGTGCGAGTGCTTCTAGAAGCGATTGAAGAGAATCCGGCCGATCGGGAGGCCATTTTAACGCTCGATTCCCTTTTCGAGAAGCACGGGCGCTACGAGGAGAAAAGAGCGCTTTTTCGGAGGCGAATCGAATGGGCGCAAGATGCGAGCGAAAAGGCGGCTCTTTGGAGAGAGCTGGCTCGGCTTGAGGCCACCCAAATCCGTGATCTCGAGTCAGCGCTGAAATCTTACAAGGAAGCAATTGCCATCGAGCCCACTGATTTGCACTCGCTTGAAGCCATGGAGGGGGTTGCAGCGGAGCTTGGGCGTTGGGACGAGGTCGTGGGTGCGATTGAGCGGCAAAAGGAATTGCTTTCAGATTCTGCTTCCTTGCTTTCTCTTTGGACACGGCTTGGGGAAGTGTGGCTTGAGCGCCTAAAAGAGAGCGAAAAGGCGCTCGAGTGTTTTGCGGAGGCGATTCGCATCGAACCGAGACATGGAGAGGCGATAGCTGGCCTCGAGAAGATATCGAATGAGTTTCCCAAGTTGGTGCTTGAGGCGGGGCGAGTGTTGGAGAAGGCTTATGAGGCGATAGGAGACGCTGCCAAGCTTCGCATGGTGCTCGAGGTTCGCCTGGCATCGACTCAAGATGCCCGTGAGAGGCGAGGGCTGCAGCTGCGGATTGCCGAGCTTTCGGTCCATCCCCTTGGAGAGGTCGATAGGGCATACCAAGTGCTTGAGAGCGCTTTTTTGGATGATCCGAGTGATGAAGAGGTGGCCCAGCGTTTGGCCGATGTGGCAGAGCTTGGGGGATTGCATGAGGCCCATGCGGTTACGCTTGAGACGGCACTTGGGGCAG
>JANWYL010000103.1 GCA_025056955.1 Sandaracinaceae bacterium
CGACTGACCATCACGGCAATTTCCAAGCGATCTGGGCCATCACCTTTGACTTCAATGTTCACGGCCCGACCTTTTCCAACGATGAAATCAAAAGCTTGGTCGAGGGTTGGTATGCCTTGCGTACGGACTCCCGACCGACTGACCAACTCTACTTTGGCCAGCTCTACAGGACTCATGAGCGAAATGGATCTTCCAGCCCACTCTGGGGCCACTCGGTCCAGTGCCTCATCGTGGGCCACAACGAGGGTGCCCCCTAAGGCGCTTCTGACATCCAATTCAATTCCATCTGCGCCGTCTTCAATGGCTCGACTGAAAGCAAGCAGCGTGTTTTCAGGAGCGTAGGCACTTGCACCTCGATGGGCCCAAAGGAAAACACGAGCAGCCATTCCACGGGGCGTTCGTTGGATTTTCATGGCATCTGTTTAATCAAGTTGATCTTGGCGTTTAACGAAAGCATGAGTCGGTTGAGGATCATAGATGCAAGACACACCAAAACTTCGCTGATGCACTCATCGGGTGAATGGGTGCAATATCTTTTGTTTCCGGAATTGGGTTTTCCATTTCTATGCGCTTTTGACGCTCTTCGCTTTTTTGTTGAGCCTAGGGCTTTGTTTTCGGGCCAGCGAGTGGTCCTTTATCGGGAGAAAAGGGAGGCGTCCACTTGCCCTGTTCGATTGGCTTTTGGGCTGGCTTGATGATGAGGAGGGTGATGCAAGGGCAAAACTTTGGGTGAAGGCCAATCAGGCTTAAAAAGCTCGGGCTTGAAAAGGAAGGGGAGCAAATGCTTTTGCCCGCAAAAAAACTTTTTCGATGAATGGTGGAAGGGATGATGTCCTACTGACGTTGGAGCATGTGAAGGAGGGCTTCGAATTCACTTCTCAGAGAACCCCTCGCGCGCATTGCTTCTTCTTGGATGAGGCGCAAGCCTTCAGGATTCACTTGAATGGCCCGGCGTAGGCGCTCTCTCACGTGGCCACGTTCGCTGGGCATAGCAGAGACGAAGGCTTGTATCAGAAACTCAACGGCTTCCAAACGCTGAATTCGCGCAATCGCGTCGAGGGCAGCTCTCCGAACAGCGAGGTCTTGGTTATTGCGAAACAAGCGAACGAGAGGATCCAACGCATGGGGAAAAGAGAGGGATTGCACACATGCCACGGCCTCTTTGCGCACTTCAATTGCGGGATCGTGGATGGCTCTGGCAATGGTCACAAAGGACCGCTTAAAGAACATGCGGCTCAGTGCGCGAAGGACCGCGACCCGCACCGCAACGCTCGGGTGCTCATAGAGGTGCTCGAGTGGCGCCAAGGCTTGGTAGATTTCAAGGCTCCCCAGCCGTTCCGCAACAAGCGTCCAATTCGGGCTTTCAGACGGGTATAACTGAAGTTGCGCCAAACGTGCTAGGAGTGCGTTTCTGCGGACGTGCTCTGGCATTTCGGATTGAGCGAGCAAAAAGCCCATGGCTTCGGCAGGTTCTCCTCCTTGCTCCCATTCGAGCAGGTCATCGAGCCAAACTTCAGGGTAGGCGTCATGGTTGCGGGGGCGCGGAGGTAGACTGGCTGAGCTTTTTGGGTGGTTGTCAATGGCTCCTTCAAGCCTTTGTGCCACTCGGCGATAACGCAAGCGCCGTTCAGAAGGAAGAGGAAGCTCAGTGAGTTTCTCGTAAATTTTTTGGGCGCTTTTCAAATTCCCGATCGAAACCAGCTCTTCTGCTGCCGCAAGGTAGGTGCTTTCTGCAAGTTCTGGGTATTTGGATGAGGTCGTGAGGTTTTCTGCATAGCGGGCGCTGAGAATTGCGCTCCGCAGGAGGTAAATTTCTGCGTGAGGAAGACCACTGCGTTGCACAAAAGATGCGGCCTCACGATAAATTGCAGAGGCGGCCAGCAATTCGCCCCGTGCTTCTGCAAGACTTGCAAAATCTTCATAGTATTGGAGGGCATACTGTTTTAGTCCGTCCTCCCGCAAGATTCGAATTGCATTTGCATAACCTTCCGAAAGATTTTCAAACCTTCCGTTTCGTCCGATTGCAATCAATACCAGGTAGCAATCGAAAGCCCGCTCTCTTTGCCCAATCGATTCGAAGGCATCAGCGGCAGCAGCAAGGCAGTGCAGGGCCTTGACCAAGGCCTTGCGACTGCTTTTTTGATCACCCAAGGCATTAGCAGCCAAGGCATTATTATAATGCACCAAGCCTGCAACATAGGGATTTGATTGAACCTGTGGCTTGGATGTCAACAACTCCCAAAAAAATGACGCACGATCCCACCGCTTGGCTTGCGAGAGACAGAAAGCAGCGTGCGCCAACCAACCAGCTTGTTCAAAGGCAAGTGCTGCCTCTAAATATTTTTTGTCGAGGAGATAGGACCATCCACGATCAGTTGGATTGACACTCGATTCGACTGCACTCTCGATATCGCCAAAGTACATGCAAATCGAAGCGTAAGCCCTCGAGTGGCCTTGATTAAGAAAAAACTGAGCCAGACGCTGGATGCGCGATTTGAATTCACGGCTGGATAATTCTCCGCGAAACAGGGTATGCCATTCTTGTTCGATGTTTTTCATACCCGACCAGAGGTTTCAATATGCAATTTGGAGAATGGGGTTATCCACTACCAGCAGTCTTGGTCAGTTCTTCTACAATGTGTCGAGCGCGCTCAACGCTTTCTTCATGTGCAAGCAAAATTGATTCGGTGACAATTTGCACTTTGTATAACTTGTCCAAATACTCAAGGTCAATGTTTCCATCGCTTGGCAAAATGAATATTCCGTATATTTTTGCGTTCTTGGCAATGTGATCGATCGTTTTTAGTGGAATATGGCATTCCGCGTGAGTAACTAAGTACATTCTAATTGCCTGATATGTGCGTTGTTTTATATTTTCCACCTCAAGCGCGAGTTGAGAGAAAACTTTTGCATAATTTCGCCCGTGTTCTCCTCTGAAGGTGAGGAGATATAGCAAGTAGTTATTTTGAGAGTGTTGATGGCCTCGAATTAGGTGAGATTCATACAATTGTGAATCGAAAAAACGAAAACAAATGTCTTCTTTAAGAATTTCAAGCGTCTTGATTAACCCTATCCCAAGACCTCTTGCAAAGACGCTTCGAAGTCCGCGCATGGATGCGCTTGAGTCGATAAGGATGTAGTGCAATGTGCGCTCCTCTTCCTTTTGCTTTTCTCGAAGATAAAATGCAGTCTCATTTTCCAAGAAGCGAAGAGCAAATAGTTCGGAGTCATAAGCCAATTCGGTTGGTACCAATGAGTCAATCGAGCCGTGTCGCGCAATCCCAACGTAACCCCCCACTGCGTGGGTTTGTGCGCCTCTCAGGCGCTTTGTTTCCAGGAGAGAAGGAAGGAGGTTAAGCGTGAATCTGGCAATTTGAGCAACTTCAGAAAATTCAAAGGCATTGATAATGTCTACGAGTGACATTGAGTCAATTTGATCTACGCCGAAAAAAGAAAAAAGGCGAAGCGTGTTGAGATCAATGCTTTCGAAAGCGATTAACAACCTGATCGGCTGAGATGTGATGTGCCTTAAAAAGGCTATGTCTTCTAACCTGTTTCCTTGGTGAAACCACCTTTCTATCCAGCTATCGAGGTCATTGTATATTCTTATGTCAATTGGCACTGAAGATGTGCTGCGAAAAGGCACCTTTTCACCAATTGGCCGAAGCAAACGAAGCAGTAAAGCTGCAAGCATGAAGTCTGAAAGGTGCGATCTACGGACATCTCGGATGCTCGGAATTTTGCTTAGCTCTATAAGCGTGTTTTTCCAATTCGAAAGGATCTGCTCATGCTCTCGATTGGAATTAATCCGAGAGAACACCCTTCGCTTTTGAATGGCTGCGGGCGTATCGATACACAATGCTCCCAAATCATGAAGTGCCCAAAATGGAGATCGGAGGCCAAATCGCTTAAGAAGATTATAACAATGAGCAAGGCGCAAAGTGATTGCAGGGGTTGATGGAACCACACAAGAAAAAGCCATTCCGCCGAGCTCAACTCCCTGATCGAATGAATCCTGCAGCACAGACAAAACTATAGTATTGATTTGCCAGATTGAAAGAGATGAGCAAGCAATTGATCGATACGAGCCACCGCGTCTCGCGCTTGCTTATTGTCGATGGCTAGGAGGGCACTTTTGATTTCATTTAATGCCTTGAGTTGACTGAACAACTGTATCTCTGAAAGAGGCTGGTCGCTTAGGAGCATTTCTCGAATCCGCCCCAATTCGTCAAGCAGTGCGTCGAGGCCAACCTCAAGTGCACCAACTCGACGTGCTTCTGGATGTTCTCGGTACCATGCATCAACCACTGGACGAACAATTGAACGGATGATTTCGATTTGTTCTGGAGAATTCCAAATGTGCTCAAGTATAAAAAAGTCGCTAGGATCTGGCTGGGCCCTTCCATCAAGATAGGCACTCGCTGCAAAAAGTTTAACCAGCTTGACAGCACGTCGATCGGAAATTGAAACTCCCTCCGCTCTGATTTGAAAGATCAAGTTTTTGTACTGTGATAAAAAATATTCTGGAATTTGACGCATTATTTGAGCAACTTGCTTGTGCGCTTGACGAAATGCATCAACAGAGACCACTGGTTGGTGTATTTGGTCATTTTTAATGAGGTACGTTATTTCATGATTCATTCCTCGTACTAACAACTCGTGAAAATGGTAGCTTTCAAGGTTTTCGCTACGGTGACGAATTAAGAATCTATCAAAAATTGCTAACAAATCATCATCGTTCGGAACTTCATTGCTTGCAGCAAAGCATGAAATGAGTGGAACTCGGATGGATTGAGCGCCAATTGTAAAAATGCGCTCATTGAGAATGCTAAGAAGTGAATTGAGGATTGCACTATTTGCTTTGAATATCTCGTCTAGAAAAGCGATGTCTGCTTCAGGGAGCATGCCCTCAATGCGCCTTCGGTATTCGCCTTGGCGAAATGCGTTGATGTCCAGTGGGCCAAAGATTTCGTTGGGTTCTGTGAAACGGGTGAAGAGGTATTCAAAGTATCGGGCTTGAATGAGGCGAGAAAAGAGTCGAATAAGGGCGCTTTTGGCAGTGCCTGGAGGGCCAATGAGGAGCATGTGTTCACCGGCCACTGCCGCGATGAGCATGAGGCGGATGGCTTCCGTTTTACCAAGAAAATGATGCTCAAGCTCCCGAGCGATCAGCTGAAAGCGACGGTGGAGGGGATCAGGCACGTTCATGGAAGCAATTGGTCTGAGCCCTTAAATCTAGCAAAATGAGGGTGATGTGTGCTCGAGAAGGAAATTGGCTTGTTCAATTGTGGAGGTCGGCCATGAGCCGCTCATTCGTTTGAGGTGAAGCACCTTGTCCCAATCTTTGGGAGAAAGGGGACCAAGGCGCTGCTTCCACTTTTCGTGATCCCATGCTTTGCACAAAAGCGCTGCACAAAAACTGGCTTCTTGAGAGCGAAAACTGGTTTCTTGAGGGTGGGAAGTGGCAAGTAGCCACAAAAGCAGGACTTCCAGTGAAAAGCTTACAACAAGCGCGCGGTGTGGATGAGGATATGACGTGGCGTTGATTGTGATTTTACCAAGCAGCTCAAGCAAGGATGATGTGTCAAGTTGTAAAAACGCATTGCAAATGGCCATGCGCAAAAATCGATCGGACAGCCATTGGGCTTTATTTTCATCGAGTTCCAAGGCAGGCGTTGGGTTGAGCAAGGTGTCTAGCGGGGAAATTCGAGCAAATGCTTGTTCATACAGTGAAGTAAAGCCAGGGATGTTTTTGACCTCTTGACTCTTTAGACGAATGATTTCAGCAAGGGATCGCTCTTCATTGAGAGTGAAGCGAACCCGTCGCAACTTTGGGAGAGCAGTAACATTCCATGGCACAGGACGACCCCAAAAGTGGTAAGTGGCAATCCATGTGTTGATGGTGATGTCGCGGCGGCGAAGGGCACGAAAGCTTTGCAAGAGCAGGTGTCGAACGACCGCCTCGCCAACTGACTCGGGGGGCGGCAGGTGGTCCACCCACTCGTAAGCCCAGCCGTATGCGCGCGCAAAGGCTCGCTGATACCAAGGCTTGCTGAGGAGCGGATCCAGCAGATAAGCAAGGTGTGACAGTGTGGCAGCGCAGGCGATAAGAGAAGGAGAAGGCCATGGAATCGATTTCAAGGGGAGAAGATTGAGCGCTTGGATATGCAGCAAGCGGGCCACCCTCAGGTCTGCCTCTGTTATAGGCTTGGCGAAGGCCTCAAGGAGCTCAAAACAGCTTGGCGCCAGAAGAGGGGGGATTTTGACTTCTCCTCCTTGAAGCAGTGGCATTAAAAAAAGCTCAACCAGCTGGCTGTAAACCCTTTGAAAGTCTCCAGTAGACGACATTTAGCGCATCACACCTCCTCTGGTCTTGCGGTTGTTGGGGGAGAGCAGGCGAAGCAGTTAAAGCGACTCTCGTAAGAGAAGCATGTCGTTGATGGTGGTGGCCGCACCGCTTCGCATTGGGAGGTGACAATATGACACTGTGATGGCTCAAAAAGAGCGCGAGGCAGGCAAGTTTTGGTGGTTTGCCATTCCTTGCAAGTGGTCATGGGCTTTATGGAGTGCGAACATGGCAGAAGCCAAATTTGTTGTTTCCTACTTTTTCTTTAACGAAACGGCGAGGGCGTTTCGGAGGGGAGCAGTGGGTGAAGGGGGGTGAGCGAGGTAAGGGGGGGGAGGGGGCGGCGGGGCAGAAGACAGGGTATCGATGATTTCGGGAGCAAGATGCAACACAATCGATTGAGAAAGAGGAAAAAAGGCTTTGTCGGGAATGGCAACTGGGGGGTGCTCGTTCGATTCCCAGAACACGTGCATGTCCTGGAATTGAGAGAGCAGGGTGCTAAGAAAAGTTGAATTGACGGGTGGAGCGATCTCCATGCCCAATGGGATGTAAAGGTGAGAGCCGAGCCTATTGAAGAATCGCCCCACCGGTATGGCTTCGATTTCTGCCGCAGCGATGAGGTAGAAGCCATTTGGTGCACTGGCAATCCTGATCGAGGCAAAGGCGGATGAGGGCAAAAAATAAAGGAGGTTGTAAAAGGTGAGAAGCTCATTGCGTGGAATAAAGAGGGCGGAGGGGTGCGACCGGCGAGGTGCTTTTGTTACCAATTGCAGAGGAATGTGGAAAGGAGGCAGAGGGGTTCCTGAGGAATGGGCTATTGGCGGAGTGGCTTCTTGCCACTCAAAGCCAAACAAGCTGTCGAGTGAACTCCATGAGGAAAGCGCGTTTGCCACGATCACTTGTCCCTTTCCATGAAAAAGCACCCTCGTATGGCTTGGAAAAAGGTTGGGGCATGCATGCAGGGCAATCGGATGCTCGAAGCCGATCTCGACACGGGCCCAAGGGGCAGGGCTTTCAAAAAGGTTTACGCCTGGAACAGAACGCAGAAGTTCGATGAAACGGGGGGGAAGACCATCCACTTCAATCAGGAAGAGACGACGAGCGCGAGCTTCAAAGGCACTGTGAGAGGGCATATCAAGGAGCGCCGCGCGTCCCTTGATGGCTGACCGAGAGAGATACGAGACCAGGGCAGGGAACAACCCCGGTTCAACCGAGATGAGCAAAGGGAAGTTGTGTTGTGCAGGACGGGTTTTGTGCGGCCTAGGCCTGAGCTTAAGAACCAGCTCTGAAAAGGAGATGGTCTTGTCAAAAAAATAAGCTTGCCTATAGCTTTCATGAAAGACGACGAGGTCTCCTGCCAAATCGACATTTTCAACGATGTCATAGCCCAACGGAGAGCGGTTATCGCGGTACTGCACGAAGATGCGGTCGGTGCCAGTAAAAGATTGCCCTCCGGCCAGGCGAGCGATTCCAGCCACCCGATCCATGCGATAAGAGGATTCCACTGCAAAAAAAACACCGATTTCGTAGGTGCGCTGCAAAGAACGAAGTCGACGTATTTCCAGGCTTGCGAGCGATTCTTGCAGAGAGCCATCCGTGCTCCATGCGGAAAAGAAACAGGCCCCGCGATCAATTGTTGGGAAGATGATGAGACCTTTTTGCCCAATTGCGATCCCGCGGATGTCGAACTGAAGCCCTGGGGTAAGGAAGCGAGTTTGATAGGGGGAGATGGGCTCGACATGGTGCATGCTGCAAATCCTTTGGGGTGATTTTAGCAATTTGACCGCCTGCTGCTTCGGCAGCTGTCAAGTTGCCACATTTTGTGGTGACAAAACAGTTGATGGCTTCACTTGGAGCTTGGTTTTTAGGTGTCGGTTGTGGTCGAATGGTCGATGTTCCTCGCGACGATGAAATTCATCAAAATTGATTGACACGAAGGCCAGTAAGAAGGTGTCACGATGCGAGAATTTGACTTTGACAGTGCTTTTGCATCGCAAGCTGTGCTGCTTGCACCGATGGAGGATGTATCCGATGCCGTGTTTCGGTCGATCTGCCGAAGGCGTGGGGCAGACCTTTGCATGACTGAGTTTGTGAATGTTGAAGGTTTACTGCGTGAGTGCCGACATGCGCTTCGCAAGGTGAACCTTGCTCAGGACGATTGGCCAACGGCGATTCAAATTTATGGGTCAGACCCTGTGCGGTTGGCTGAGGCGGCCCAGGTGGCAGCGGCTTCCTGTCCTGCATGGATAGACATCAATTGTGGTTGTTGGGTGCCTAAAATTGCCAGGCGAGGCGCAGGGGCTGGTTGGTTGAGGGATCCTGATGCGATGGTCGCCATGGCTGCTATGGTGGTTCGTCACGTGTCTTTGCCTGTGACAGTGAAAACCCGTTTGGGGTGGTCACAACGAGAACCGATCCGGATTGTCGAGCTGGCCAAACGACTTGAGGATGTCGGGGTCCGCGCCCTTATTCTGCATTGTCGAACGGCTGATATGGGGCATGGGGGAAAAGCCGATTGGAGCTGGGCTGCTCGCGTGAAGGAGGCTGTTTCGATTCCTGTGATTGTCAATGGCGACATTCGTAGCCCTGAAGACGCAGAACGAGCGCTTGAGACTGGTTGCAATGGCGTGATGATCGGCCGTCGTGCGATTGAGCATCCATGGATATTTCGCGAAGTGCGAGCATGGCTTAAGAACAAGCAAAGAATAGCTCCTCCAACTCCAAAGGAGCGGCTCGACCTCTGTCGAGAACACCTAAGGCTAGCCATTGAAAGCCGCGGAGCCAAAAGGGCAGTTCATTCCATGCGACGCTACTACCCTGGCTATCTCCACAGCTTGCCAGGAGCAGGTGCCATGCGTCGCATTCTCAATCAAATCGAAGATCCTCAGGCAGTTTTCGATTTATTTGATCGATATGAAGTTGAGCTTGAACGCATGGGTGTTCTTCAAGCGACTGGCGATCAAGCGTCGATGCATTTGGAGCGGTGGCTCATTGGTGATATGTTGACAGTGGAAATGCGACAATGACACCCCATACCCTTTCAAGAACGGGGGTGCGTGGGGGGTTGGATGATGAGCAATGGCGGAGGGTGGTGGTGGGGGCTTTGGTTTCGGGCAAGTTCATCATGTTGGTGGTTTGATGGTAGGATGCCAAAGGGAGGCGATGGGGGATTGGCAAATTGGTTTGGTTACACCTTGTGCATTCATTATCACCAGGTGGGTGGGCCTTAGGGAAACGTCATTTCTGAGCAATTGCTCACCGAAGCAAGGCACAAGACCGATGTGGAGATGGTGTTTGACCATTGGTTAAGTGCAGTTTAGTAACTTGGCGGCTAAGGCCTTTAGGGCAAAATCTTTCGTGATGAGATATCCTTATCACCTGGACGCATTCTTGAGAGATCTTGCCAAAAAAAGCCCTTCTGCGGTGGTGCTGACCGATTTCGAGTCTCGCTCCCTGCATGCGGGTGATGAAAGTGGACTTGAGCCTGTTGTGCCGGGGGCAGTTGTACAGGTACGAAATGCACAAGAAGCAGCGGGGGTGCTTCAAGCTGCAAGCATGCATGGAGTGAGCGTGACGCCGCGTGGCGGCGGGAGTGGAAAGGCAGGTGGTGCAATTCCAGATGAGAATGGCATTGTGCTTACCTTGAAATGTGAGGGTGTTGGAATTGATATCGATCCAATCAATCGGTTGGCAATTGTCGATGCGGGAGTCATTCTTGCTTCGCTTGCGGAAGCAGCTTCTTCATTCGGTTTGCGCTATGGCCCTGATCCGGCA
>JANWYL010000104.1 GCA_025056955.1 Sandaracinaceae bacterium
TCGATTTCTGCTGAGCAGCCCCTTCCAACACCTCAAGCCATCTCAGCAAATCAAGTGCCTCTCAATCTCAAGAATATCCCTGCCGCATGCCCCCAGCTCAAGCCTTGGCACTTTCGTTTTTATGCATATGCTCCAAGCTCTCCTGCTCCCTATGGCTGCTACGTGCTGAGTATCCTTGATCAGCGCGGATGCGAAATAAGTTTTCTTCTTGAGCGTGAGGGCTATGGCGACTCACCAAAATGCGAAAACCGCTCCTATTTCCTGGTAGCAAAAGGTACGACAAATTTAAACCCAAACAGAGAAGTCATACTGAATGGTCAAATCAGGGATCGAAGGTATACGTTTCGGATCAACCTCAAACACCCACAGCTTGACGGCGAGTTTGAGGTTTGGTCTCCAAGCTTGGCTTACGACGGGAAGCTTACCGAAACCCACCGATGGTGAAGAGGAGGTAGGCATGAGCAATCAGTTTGAAAAAATATACTATCAAGAAAGAGATGGTTTGCGAGCCTTTTTGTCGAGAAAAGTACCCTTTGCGGAAGTGGATGATCTCATGGCAGACGTTTTTATTGCATTCCACGAAAGATCATCCAAAATGCCGATCGAAAATCCAAAAGCCTACCTCTATGGGATCGCCCATCGATTGGTGCTGAAGTACTACGAAAGAAAGGCAAAAGAAGAAGGAATGGCTCAATTTGATAGCGCAGTTCACGGAGTTAATCACTTGGGGCGACTTTCAAGTCAAATCGACTATAAGGACCGGATCAACAAAGTGCTTTGGGGTCTTCCAATTGATTACCAAAACGTATTTGAAATGCGCTATATCAGCAAATTGAAAATCGAAGACATCGTAGAAGCCACAGGAATAAGCCGAGCCACTGTCAACCGCTACCTCAAAGAAGTTCGAAAAAAACTCGAAGAAGCTTTTCCCGATTTGGAGCTTCCTCCCGACAAACAAATCGAAGACAACGAATAAACTCTGAGTCTTTTTCGAATCCCAATCACACAAAAAGCCGATTGATGGGTCGATTTGCGGGCCTTGTCACTGAGGTATATGCCCTAAGCTTTCGATGTATCTCAAAAAGCAAATGCAAACGAGGCAATGGGTTGCGTGCTTTGTACAAGGGGCTTCGATTCTCCAAAATCCAGTCGCGATTCCTTGGCTGAGCGCAGGGAAAATGAAGGCACCATCCCCCCAAAGCTGGCTCTTTCCACGCCCATTGCATGCAAAGAAAACAGGGCCTCTCGCCAATTGCCAAGCTGAGTGTGTTGCGATCAAGGCCGTGCCCTTGTAGGGACCAGCTTCTGGGAAAACTTCTCGAGGTCCCTTTGGGGCACCAAGGACGCATCACCCTCAAGCACCGATGACGACTTGAGGCCAGTGCTCGACCACTTTGCGGCAAGCGATTCTGCTCCGGTCCGCCTGCCATCAAATCCCCAAGCGACCAACGCACCCAGCTTCGGGAAAAGTGAGGATCTGGAGAAGCACCACACGAATGGCCTTGGGCAAGTTTCAAGCGTTTTTGGTCTGCCTGAATCCTTGCAGACATCGAGATTTGAAAGCAAAAGCCAGGGTACCCCTTGATCGTCACCTGCAGGCGCTTGAAGCCTTGCCTTCCTCAGTTCCAAGCCAGAAGAAGGAGCTTTTGGCTCGTCACACTCTCCAGCTGGATCGCAATTGAGAGCATGAAGGAACAAAGCAAACGGCCACATCCAAAGCCCGCCTATCGAGAGGCCCAAACCCTGAGGCTGGATCCGAAGAAGATTTGGGCTAAGCCCTCTTCCATGAACGCCCTTTCCGAAGCGCCTGCCTCTCAGTTTCGCCATGATTGGAGCATCGAAGAGGTGCTGGCCCTCTATGAGCTGCCATTGCTTGAGCTCATCCACCGGGCCCACCTTGTGCATCGCGCACACCATCGGCCGGACGCCATTCAGCTCTGCACCCTCCTTTCGATCAAAACAGGCGGGTGCCCTGAAGATTGTGCCTACTGCTCCCAAAGCTCCCGCTACGAAACACCGACGCGCCCCGAACCCATGTTGAGGCTTGAAGAGGTGGTGGCTCGGGCCCAAGCGGCCAAAGAAAAAGGTGCGACCCGCTTTTGCATGGGCGCTGCATGGCGGGAAGTCAAAGATGGCCCTGCCTTCGAGAGGGTCCTCGAAATGGTCCGCGCGGTGCGGGCCCTTGGCCTCGAAGCATGCGCCACCCTCGGAATGCTCACTGAAGAACAAGCCCTGAGGCTCAAAGAGGCAGGTCTTAGCGCCTACAACCACAACCTCGACACCTCGCCGGAATTTTATCGCTCAATCATCAGCACCCGCCGCTTCGAGGAGCGCCTTCAGACCATCCGAAACGTCATGAAAGCCGGAATTTCTGTCTGCTCAGGCGGGATCATTGGCATGGGCGAGTCAGCTCGGGATCGCTGTGAAATGCTTCGCATTCTTGCTTCTCTCAACCCTCATCCGGAGTCCGTTCCAATCAACGCCCTCGTTCCCATCCCAGGCACCCCCCTCGCTGATCGCCCACCAATTGACCCACTTGAGCTCGTCCGCACGATTGCCGTGGCGCGGATTCTCATGCCCAAAGCCATCGTTCGCCTCTCTGCCGGCCGAAAAGCGCTTTCTCGAGAAGCCCAAATCCTCTGCTTTTTGGCTGGGGCCAATTCGATCTTTTACGGCGAAAGGCTTCTCACCACTGGAAATCCCGACACCGATTCGGACAAAAAGCTTTTGGAAGAAGCAGGCCTCCTTCCCCTCCCTCCCCTCTCGGAAAGCCCTGGCGAAACCCCTTGCCCTGCCCCACTTCAAAGCCCGTGACCAAGCCCTACCTCGGAATCGATGCGGCCGAGTCCGAAGGAGAAAGCGAGGACCTTTACGCCTGCGCCCACGTCCTCTACATCGCTTGTGGAGGACACGCAGGAAGCCCTGTGCTCATGGAAAAGGCCATCTCTTTTTGCACGCGTCTTGGAATCGGGATAGGGGCCCACCCGTCTTATCCCGATCGCGAAGGATTTGGGCGGCGCTCCCTGTCAATCCCACTTGAAGCCCTGGCCGATTCGGTTGCCGCGCAGTGCCAAGCGCTCAATCATGTGGCCAAGCGTTTTGGTGCCTCGATCACCCACTTCAAGCTTCACGGTGCCCTCTATCACGATGCCAACCAAAACGAGCGCATCGCCCAAGCTGTGCTGGGTGCGGCCCTCGAGGTGCTCGGCTCCCTGATCATCGTTGGGCCTCAAGGAGGGGCGCTTAGGGCCTTTGCCGAGCGCCATGGCCTCCCCTTTCATCCAGAAGGCTTTGCCGACCGACGTTATCGGCCCGATGGGAGCCTCCTTCCTCGAACCGAACCAGGCGCGCTCATTTCGAATCCCGAAGAGGCCCTCTCTCAGGTCAAAGGGCTCATCGCCAAAGGTTATCTCGCGATTGGCCTCCACAGTGATTCGCCAAATGCTCTGGCAATTGGGCAAAGGATCCGCAAAATGCTCGAAGAAAGCTGCCAAGCCCCTCCATAGAGGCAATGAACTCGCACTACCGATTGGCCACAACTTCCCCATTATGGGGACATGGCCATCCGAGGGGATCACAGGAAAAGGCAAGGAATTGTGCTCCAACCCCTTGGCTTCCTCTTTTTGATTTCCCTTGGCGGTAGTGCCTTGGCCCAAGCTTCACCCATTGAGCCTCCCCGTTTGATTGAATCGGAGCGTCCCAAACCCCCTCAAGGTCGCGAACAGGAAAGCGCAGAAGTGATCCTCGAGCTGCTCATCGACAAAGAGGGCCGCGTTGAGGAAGCCCGAGTCTTTCGTTCAGGAGGGCCCGATTTCGATGCGGCTGCCCTCGAAGCGGCCCGCCGCTTTCGCTTTGAACCAGCCCGCCGCGGAGGTACCCCCATCCCCGCCCGGATTCGCCTGGCCATTTCCTTCGAACCACCCCCCCCAGAAAGCCCTCCATCCAGCGAGCCACTCCCTCCTGAAGAACCTCTTGAAGAAAATGCCCCACCTCAAGAGGGCGAACCTCTCGAGGGTCCTCCTTCTCAAGCCCCTCAAGCGCTTCCCATCCCATCCGAGGAAGAAGTGGCTGCCACTTTTTCTGCCCGCGCTGAGGTCGAGCCTCCCCCTCGAGAAGCAGCCCGACGCACCTTGACGAGCGAAGTCCTCTCCCGCATCCCTGGCACCCGCGGAGACGCCTTGCGGGTGGTTGAGCTCCTCCCGGGCGTTGGCCGCCCTGCCTTCGGCACAGGCGTTCTTCTCGTCCGAGGTGCTGCTCCCGGAGATACTGAAGTTTTTCTTGGAGGAAGCTCGGTTCCCCTTTTGTACCATTTCGGTGGGATCACAAGCTTTTTCAACTCCAATTTCGTCAATCGCATCGATTTCTATCCAGGCAATTTCAGCGTCCGGTATGGCCGCCGAATCGGTGGAATTCTTGAAATCGATCCAAAAGATCCCCGCTCAGACCGCATTCATGGGTATGCGGATATCAATGTCATCGATGCCTCTTTTGCAGTCGAAGCACCAATTGATCGGAATCTTGTGTTTGGAGCAGCCGCACGAAGAAGCTATATTGACTTTTTCTTCTCACAAATTGTTCCAAGTGGAACCTTTTCGGTTTTGGCTGCACCTGTCTATTACGATTACCAGGCAGTGGCCGCATGGCAAGCAACTCCGTCGGATCGGGTGCGATTTTTCATTTACGGATCAAGCGATGAAATCAAGTTGATATTTTCATCGCCATCGGAAAATGACCCAAACTTTAGAGGGAATTTTGGAATTCAAACCCAGTTTCATCGCGGTCAATTCATTTGGAAGCATCTTTTTTCAGATTCAGCCGAGCATGAGGTGATGGCGTCATTTGGGTGGACCCAACTCCTTTTGAATTTTGGCGAATCGACACGTCTCAATGGCAATTTTTTCCCCATTCAGCTCCGAAGCGAAACCCGTTTGCGCCTCTCCGACACTGTTCGCCTCATCGGCGGTTTGGACTGGCTATACATTCCAACCCGTCTTGAATTTTTGGGACCTCAACCCACCCAATCCGAGGGAATGCCCCCCATGGCTGCTCAAGCTGGATCCAGGGTGCAGGTCCAAGCAGAAGCGAGGGGCTACCGCCCTGCTGTCTACTTCGAATCCACTGTCACCCCCATCGATCGCCTCGACATCACGACCGGCGTCCGCCTGGATTACTTTCGAGAAATCAGCCGTTGGGCTGCCGACCCGCGAGGCAATTTGCGCCTTCGCTTGACAGAAAAAAACGAAGACATCCAAGTGAACTTGCGAGGCGGAGCCGGGCTCTTTTCGCAACCTCCTGAATTTGCTGAGTCCGCTCCAGACGTCGGAAACCCAAACCTTCGGCCAATTCGTGCATTTCACGGAAGTGTTGGCGCTGAGTTCCGCTATCAGCCCCTTCGGCTCTCTGCAACGGTCGATGGATTCTACAAGTCGATCGAAAACCGAGTGGTCGCCACTCCAGGTAATGTCCCGCCTTTTTTCACGAATGATGGAATTGGCCAAATTTTTGGAATTGAGATCGGCTCTCGTCTTGAACCATCTTCTGGATTTCCGCTATTCGGTTTTTTCTCTTATACCCTTATGCGAAGCGAGCGCAAAGACGGGCCTGACCAGCCCTGGCGGCTTTTCGATTTCGATCAAACCCATATTCTTACAACCGCTTGGGTACTTACTCCTGGAGATGGTTGGGAGTTTGGTGCCACTTTTCGATATGTCACCGGGAATCCCATAACGCCTGTTGTAGGAGCAATCAACGATCTTTCAGCAGGAATCTATCGCCCGATTTATGGAGAAATCAATTCGAGAAGAAATCCCGATTTTCATCGCTTGGATGTCCGAGCCCAAAAGCAATTTGTAATTGATGATTTTCGATTATCGATATACATTGATATTCAAAACATTTATAATTCAGCAAATCCAGAAGGCATTCAATATAACTACAACTACACGCGCTCAACTGAAGTGCGAGGTTTGCCGATCATTCCATCGCTTGGAATAAGGGGAGAGATTTGATTTTAAGTCTTAAATTTTGGAGGTGGATCATGACAAAAGCCCGCATGCTCGCCTCATCGTTTCCTTTTGGCTTAATGTGGCTGTTTGGAAATTTGTTTATCGCAATCGCAGGATGTCGAATGGATTTCGACCCAGCTTCTTTTGTGGAGCAGCCCCGCTTGGTGGGAGTGCGCGCGCAGGTGGTTGGGGATGCTGATCGGGCCACTCCCCTTCCGGGGGAAAGGGTTCGGCTTGAAGCGTGGCTTCTTCAGCCCGCCATGCCCATCGAGGTCCGGGTTTCTGTGAGCATTTGCGTTGGGCTTGATGTGAGGCGCGGGCCATCCAGGTGCAGGGGCCAGCCTTTTTGGTCTGCCCTCATTCCCTCAAGCGCTGAAGGGCTAGAAGCCTTTGAAATCACTGTACCAAACGCCGACGTCCTTCAGGGAGCAAGTTCGCTTCTTTTCACTTTTGTGTTGTGTCGTGGCCCCTCGAACCCTCGTCCCCTCCTCTCTGGCCCACTCTGCGAAGACCCACAGATTCAGGGCGAAATCGCCACCTTCAGCTTGCCAATCGCCTACGATCCTTTGAGTTTCAACCGCAATCCAAGCCTCGATGCCATGGAAGTCTCAATTCAAGAAATGGCGTGGCTTCCAGCTGGGGAAACTCCGCCTTCGGATTGCAGGGCAGTGGCCGGCACACCAGATTTGCCCTTGCTTGTTGTTCCATCGTCGCAAAGCCCAATTGCTTTTCGAATCCTTTTTTCTGTGCCTGAATCGGCAAGGGAGCGCTTGCCATTTCCGCCAGAAGAAACGCGTTTTGAAAGCCTGCTTTTTTCACACTACACCACTCACGGCCGCCTCAAGCGGAGCTTCTCGGCAATCGACGGTTTAAACAGCCGCCCAATTGAAATCGAATGGGAAGCCCCACCACAAAGCAGCCTCCGCCCACAAGGCACAAGGGTGCGCTTTACCTGGGTTGCACGCGACCTAAGAGGAGGCTTCGGCCGTAGCGATCGCTTCTTGTGCCTTGTGCCTGAAGAAGCCATGCGCTGAGGCCATATCACAAAAGGGAGGCCACAAAGCTGGTTGCTTTCAAAACCACGAGAAGGAGCGCTCAAGGAAGCCAATTGAACTTCCGGCAAGCCCTCTCACCTATCGCAGCGAAGTGAGGGCTCGCCCCCCATCGATTGAAGCGAGAAGCCCCGTGATCCACCCTGCCTCATCTGAGAGAAGAAAAGCCACAAGCGCTGCCACCTCCTCTGGTCGCCCCACCCGTCCGATGGGATGCGTTTCTTGGCTCCGTTCGAGAAAAGCCCTGTAGCGGGCCTCATCCATTCCTGCTCGGCGATGGAGCTCCGTGGGCACGACCCCTGGGTTCACTGCGTTTACCCGAACCCTATGGGGCGCAAGCTCCAAGGCAGCGCTTTGGACGAGCATATCAAGTGCTGCCTTGCTTGTGCAGTAGCCAAGAAGCCCCGCATAGGGGCGAAGTGAGGCCACGCTTGAAATTGCCACAACCGAGGCATCTTTTCCCCCGCGGGCGCTTTCGATCAAGTGAGGCGCGGCGCGACACAAAAGATCATAGTTGGCGAAAAGATTGATCTCGAGAAGCCTTCTAAACTCTTGAGGATTTGGAACAAGCACCCCGTCGAAACCAATCGCCCCAGCATTGAGCACAAGCCCGTCCAGGCCTCCAAAGGCATCGACACAGGACCTGATCGCCTGTGCATTGGCTTCTTCTTTGAGGTGATCGGCTTCAATCGCCAAAACCCCAAGCTCATCTGAGAGCACCTTGAGCTTTTCTTTTCGTCGACCTGTGATTGCGACCCGAGCGCCATCGCTCACCAAGCGCCTTGCAATCGCCTCACCCAAGCCACTCGTTCCTCCAGTGACCAAAATTCGCTTCGATTGCACCTGCATGGCGCCTCCCTACGGCAACCTTCCTTCTTCCAAAGCCTTTTCCTGATCGGCATGCAGCGCCAACCAATCCCGGATGAGTGGCCAAACCGTCGTCGTCGCTTCTTTGCCGAGCACCAAATCGATGTGACCAAGCGGAAAGATGCGATAGCTCTTATGTGTTGAACGAGAAGCATCAAAAGCAGGCCGAACCGATTCTGGAGGAGCCAGATGATCCTGGCTTCCAGCAATCACCAAAAGGGGACGATCGAGAAGTTCAAAGGCCACCCGATAGTCAACTTTTCCGTCAAGGCTCTTCCAGCTTTCTCCTCGACCAATCTTGAAAATGTCAAGCGCCACAGCCAAGGTAGTATGTTCAAACGAGCGCTTGAGGTACTCTGCCAAAAGATCCCCCTCCATTGTTCCTGGCCGCCAACCCCGAATTGGAAGGGGAAAAAAGGGTGAATCGAAAAGGGAACGTCGCTTCAGCAGAAAGCGACCCACTTTGCGGATGGGCAAACGCGGGTTGCGGTCAAAAAGGCCAGTAAAACCCAACCATGATGAAGCCTCCCGCAAAAACAGGAGCAAAGCAGATCCTTCCCCAAAGCGATACGGCGAGCCAATTGTTACGATTCCGAGAACCACATCCCGCAAGCAAGTTCCTGCTGCGCTATAGCTGATGAGCCCGCCCATCGAGTGGCCAATCAGGAAAAGCCCGAAGTGCCCCGAGAGCTTCAGGGCCTCTTTGGCCAAAGCAGGAAGATCCTCTTGGATGTATTCATCCAAGGTTCGGGGAAAAGGCGCACCGAAGCGGCGCGAGCGGCCATGCCCCCGCAACTCGACATTGAACACATCCCACCCAGCATCAGCGAGGTAGTTCGCAAATGAGCGGCGAGTCGAGTGCCAAGTGTAGCGGTTTTGACCAAATCCATGAACCAAAAGGATTGCCCCTTTTGATGGCTGCCCCACTTTGCGCTTGCGCACCATTCCCAGAGGATGGCGCCTCCCGACCATAATGACATCTTTGATGAAGCGGCCTCGCCAAGAACCATCGATCGCCTGCTCAACAACCTCGGTGCGCAAAATCATCAAAGAATAAGTGTAAGGCCTAGTTGGGAATTGGGCATTCCCCTTTTGCAAGCCAATGTGGGTTTTTGGATGATCCTTGGCCCATCAATTGTCCCTTTGGCCCATACCAGCCCCTTTTCCACTTGCCAGAAAACAAAAAGCGTTCCATTTTTCCCTCTAAGCAATGCCCCGTCTTGTTGTTTTGGGGGAGCGAATGAAAGAGGAATTGCTGCTCTCTGAAAAAGAAAAAGAGGAAGCACAGTCAGGCTGGAAGGTCTCCTATCGGCGTCACGTGGTCGCTTTGCGAAGGTTGGAACCCCATCCCAGTGACCCCCGTTTTCGCAATGGTCCAAAGCCTGCGCTTTATTTTTGCCGTTTTCCACGTGGGTCGATGGATCCTCATGCCCTGACAGTGCTTCACCGCTTGATGAGAGAGGGTTATCGGGCTTATCTCGTTGGAGGATGCGTGCGGGATCTCTTGCTCGGCCGCTTCCCCAAAGACTTTGATGTGGCAACCGATGCACGGCCTGGCGAGCTCCGCCAACTGTTTCGCAGCAATTGCCGGATCATAGGCCGTCGTTTCCGGCTCGCCCATATCGTTTTCGGTGACAAGGTGATTGAAACAGCCACTTTTCGAAGGGATCCGGGCTTTTTCGAGACCGATGGAGACGAAGTTGAAGCCTCCCTTCGGGCACGTTCTGAAGACGTCGACCTTCTCATTCGAAACGACAATGCCTTTGGCGAGCCCCACGAAGACGCCCTCCGACGAGACTTTCGAATGAACGGCCTCTTTTACGACATCGAAAGGGAAGAAGTGATCGACTATGTCGAAGGGATGCGGGACATTGAGGAACGCGTCCTTCGAACAATTGGGATCGCAGATCTGCGCTTTAGAGAAGATCCCGTCCGCATCCTGCGCGCGATCAGGCTAAGCGCCCGACTTGATGTTGGGATTGATGCCGAATGTTGGGATGCAATGGTCGCCCACCGCCATGAGCTTCTCAAAGCCGCGCGTGCTCGGCTTTTTGAAGAAATCATGCGGTGGATGCGGGGC
>JANWYL010000105.1 GCA_025056955.1 Sandaracinaceae bacterium
AAGGGTTTTGGAAAGTTCCTCGCGAAAGCGTTCGGCCAGGCGCAGGGCTCCGTCGGTATCGGTTTCTTCGCAAAGGATGCAAAACTCCTCGCCGCCAAAGCGCGCCACCCGGTCGGTTTCTCGTTTCACCCGCTTCAAAATGTTTCCGAGCCCTTTGATCACCAGGTCTCCAACAGCATGCCCATAGGTGTCATTGATGCTTTTGAAGTGGTCAATATCAGTGACAATCAGGGAAAGCTTTTTGTTAAAGCGTTGGGCAGAGCGCATTTTGGCTTCCAATTCTTCTAGGAAGGCCCTTTTGTTCAAGCAGCCAGTGAGGCCATCGGTTGTGGCCATCTCTTCAAGGCGTTTGACTGCCCGAGCGTTGGACAAGGCGACGGCCAGTTGGTTGGCAAGCGTTTGAAGGGCTCCTCGCGTGCCTTCACCAAATGCCCTTGGGCGTTCTGCCAGAATGACCAGGGTGCCGATGGGGTCATCCCGCACCACGAGAGGCAAAACGAGTGCTGAACGAAAGCGTTCGAAGCGGTCGAGCTGAGGGGAGAAAAGGACTTGTTTGGCCTCAAATTCTCCTCGGTAGGGAAGGTAGTGGAGGTTTTTGAGGGACATCGCCACAAGGGAGTGGTTGTCCTTAAAAACAGCGCCTTGAAGCTGTTCAGAGTGCGGGCCTCGCGCAATTAGCACCCGGTGTTCTTTGCGCTCGCGATCGAATGAGGTGATCGCAGCAAAGTCAAAGCGGGCGAGCGCCGATGCGGCTTCTATGGCAGTGTCAAGCACTTGCTCCTCGGTAAGGGCAGCGCCAAGTGCCCGAGATGCCTCGAAAAGCTGGGCATGTTCCCGCTTGCTCCGCTCAAGTTGAATGAAAATCCGCTCGCTTCTGAGGATTCTGAGGACTTGCAATGAGGCTGCTCGGAGAATTTCCTCCTCCTTCAAGCTGAAGGGACGTTCGTCCAGCCTATCAGCGCAGAGCGCGCCTCGGAGCTCACCTTCATCATAAACGGGCACCCCTAAGAAGCATCGGACCCGTGATGCGCCTTGGCGATAGTAGCAAAGGCCGCGATAACCAGGCTTGAGGTTTTCGAGGTTCATCACGATGCCTCTTGTGGCCACAGCACCGACCGCTCCGGCACCCGCATCAAATGGGCCTTCATCGATTTCGTCGCTGTCAGTGGCCACCTCGACGATGTGGAGTTTTCCGTCATCAGCTCCAAAGAGCAAAATGCATGTGTGCAGGTCGAGACTGCGCTTGAGAAGATCGAGGAGATGAAAGAGCGCATCGCGGATTTCTTCAACCGAAGATCGGGCTGCCTTTTCTTCGGACTGGATTTCATTGGATGAACCAGGAGCGCCAGCAAGGCGAAAGAGCCGGATGTCTGCTTCCAAGCGGCTGCGTTCCTCTTCGAGTGCTTTTCGGCGCTCCTCGCGGATTTTTTGGATTTCGATGCGTGTAAAGGAAAAATGAAAAAGGCCAAAGGCCATGATGAATCCAGAACGCACGAGCCCATCGGCCGTGCTGAGGAAAGGAGGAACGCTTTGGGTGAGGGCAAAATCATAGAGCGCACCAACCATCACGGCGATGGCGCTGATTGAGGGGGGGAAAAAGGCAGGAATGAATGCGGCAACTCCAAAGGGGATAAACTCCCCCCAGCCGCGAGGTCCTCCTAGGGCTTGGGTGAGCATCTCAGAAGCGACAAAAAGCAAAAGAGCGATTTCAAGGTCGATGATTTTTGTGTTCGAAGCAGGGTAGCGCGGCAGGCGAGGGTTCATTTGGCGACGGCGCTCAAGCCAACGGATGAGGAGCCAAAGGCACCACAAAAGAGAGAGCAAGACATGGTGCCACTTCCATCCTTCCGGGGTTGGACGAAAGAGGCCTGCCATGGGAATTCCCGCAAAAAGAATTGCCACAAGCAGCCCATAGGCGGCTCGCATGGCTTTTCGCAAAGCGAAGCCAGCATGCACCAAAGTCGCCACGACTCCCCTCTAGCCGATCGATGGGGGCCAAGTCAAAAAATCAAAGGGACAAACGCCCGAAAAGGGAAACCCGCGTTTCACCCCCTTCTGGAAACCAATCGAAGGCGGCGGTGAAACCAGCCACAATTGGAACAGCACTCAAGCTGAAGCGAATCCCCCACGGAGAACGTTCTGGTGTTTGAAGGAGAACCCTGTAAATCGGGCCAACACCAAGCGCGAGGGAGGGAATGAAGAGCAGGGAAGGGGTTCCAGCTTCGGCAGCAAGTGAAAGCGTAAGATCGCTTTGGAAATCGGTGTCGGCAGCAATGCTCGTGAGCAGAAATGAGCCCCAACCGATTTCGTATCCAAGTTGAGCCCTCAATCCTTTTTCAAAAGTGCCTCCAACTGCCAAGAAAGGGCCTCCATGCCGGAATATGTCGCTATTGCGAGGAGTGAATTCAAGGGTGAAGGAGCGGGGAGCATTGGGAAGAAAAGCCGGTATGCGAACACCTTTTGGACCGATGGATTCACCTTGCACACTTAGCTTAAAGTCCGGTTCTTTCGAAGAGGGGGTGCTGAGGGTTACTTCGACAAAATCAGCTCCTCTCACAAAGGTATCACCCACTGCGCGGATAAATTGTGCTTCGGCTTTAAGAGAACTTTGGCGGTACGAGAGGGAGAATGCACCGCGGAGGGTGAGCTGGGTGCTTCCTTGTGGGGGGAGGCCAATCGCGATCGGGTGCACAGAGGGTTCTTCCGATCGAATTGGCCCTGCTTCGAGCACTGCTCCCTCAAGCCCATGGGTTGTGGCATAGACTCGCCCCACGGCAAAATGATCTGAAGCGATAAGCCATTTTGCTTCGGCATTGCATCGAATGCGGGTAGAAAATTTTTCACAATCAAGTTGCAAAGACTCTTGGACAATCCGGGCATCGAGGTCAGGTTGGGCGCGCAATCCGCCGAAGCGCACTTCGCCTTGGCCAATCCGTGCTCCGGCTTGAGCAAGAGCAACGGGTGGCACAAGGCAAGCCGCGCATCCCATGATGACGTGGAGCAGCAGATGAGAAACGGGCATTGGCCCACTTGACGCGCATTCAAGCCTCTGCACCAATCGCCTCTCAATTCTTTAGTGGCTCACTTGAGAGTGCTTGGCGAGCCATGGTTGCCCGAATGCTTTCAAATCCTTTCGAGAATGCAAGGAGAGTGTTTCTGGTTGTGCATTTTTCGAGTTCTTTGGCTTCAATGCCACGCAGAGAGGCCAGGGCATTGAGCACAAGGCGGGCTTCTTTGGGTTCACCAGAGCGCTGGGGGTTGCCTTCAACCCATGTCCATGGCGCATCCGTTTCAATGAGGATTCGGTTCAGCGGAAGGGCCCTTGCGCTTTCCTGGGGGCGGCGCGCCTTTGACCAGGTGATCGATGGGCCGATGCCAAAAAAAGCCCCAAGCCGCAGCCAGCGGGGGATGAGTTCTTTTGGGCCGTTAAAAGCGTGGATGATGAGCGGAACCTTGATCGCTTTTTGGGACTCAAAGAAGGCGAGGGCTGCACCGTGGGCGCCAAGGACATGGACGATGAGGGGAAGGCCGAGGCGTGTTGCAACTTCAAGGTGGTGGGAGAGAACTTGGAGCTGGTGCTCAATCCTGATTCCAAAGCATTTGGCCGTATGCCCATCAAGGCCGCACTCTCCAATCGCCACTGCCCCAAGCTCTACTGCGCTTTTTTCAAGACCCATGAGGGCATCTGAGAGCCTTTCCTCTGGGATTTCTGGCAGCACCTCGGGGTGAATCCCTACGGCAATTTCGATGTGCTGGGGATGGGATGCGCGAAGGAGGGCGAGAGAATCCCAGGTGTCGGGATGGGTGCCAGGGACCACAATGCCAAGCACTTCTTGACCAAGGGCCTGCTCAAGGAACCTTTCAATTTCCATTGCCAGAGGGGGGGCATCAAGGTGACAATGGCTATCGATCAGCACGGCATTAAAGTGCAAGGGCAAGCACGGGGAGGCAAGATAAAAGCCTGTGAAATTCAACGTGCCTTGCGATGCTTCAGAATGCGGGTAAGAAGAGGCATGGCCTACGAGCACACACCTCCTGTTTTGCGCCGCACGCCGACCATATCGGCTGAGGCGATAAAGCCCCTTCCGCCCGATCTCCTTTTGCGCATGCACGAGATCATGGTGATGGCCCGGGCCCTCGAGGAGCGTCTGATCCGCATGCAGAGGGGCGGTGAGGGGCATTTTTGGATCGGCGGCCCAGGCGAGGAAGCGCTCAACACCGCTTTGGGCCTTCTCGTCAAAAAGGGCCGAGGTCTCAATTACGACTACCTCCATCTCCACTATCGCTCGAGCGCTACCCTGCTCGCGATGGGGGCTGACCCAATCGATGCATTGCGCCAGATGCGAAATGCAGCCAGTGATCCCTACTCGGGTGGTCGGAATTTTGTGGCCCACTACTCGCGGCGGGAGTGGAACATTGCCCCAGTCACAAGCCCAATTGGTGTTCAGTTTGTTCAAGCCATTGGCACAGCAATTGCCCAAAAGCGGGCTCGCCCTTTTCATGGGAGCGAAGCCGATGGGATCACAATTGTCCAAGGGGGTGACGCAGGAACGGCGGAGGGAGACTTTGCGAGTTGCCTCTTTTGGGCTGCGCGCCCTGCTTTTGAGCTTCCAATTCTGATCATCGTTGCAAACAATGGCTGGGGGATATCCACCCCCGAGCATGAAGTCCAAGGAGGGGCTCACATCGCCGATCGGGCTGCTCCTTTTGGCATTCGCTGCGCAGTGATTGACGGAAACGACCCCGAGATTGCCTACCGGGTGCTTGAGGAGGCCATGGACCATGTCCGAAGGGAACGCAAGCCATTTTTGCTTGAAGCCTATGTTTCGCGTCCTTATGGTCACTCGAGCAGCTCAGGGGCAAACTACGTTGAAAGCGAAGTCGATTGCCTCGAGGAGTTTGAGAAAAAGCTCATCAATCGGGGGTTGCGCAAGCGAGAGGAGTGTCAGGCTTTGAGGGAGGCAGCCAATCGCTTTTTCCTTGAGGCAAGCAAGATGGTTGTGCTTGAGGCCAGGCCTCCGGGAGAGCTCATCTGGGAGCATGTGTATGCAGAACGTGACCTTGTGGGGGAAGGAGCACAAAAGGTGCCGCATGACAACCGTGTGTTTTGTCCTCCCCCCTGTATTTTCCCCACCCAAAAGCGATCGCTTTCTTCTTGAGGCTTGCAAAAAACACTGGGCCTTGCCAAAAGACAAGATTTGCCCGAAGGCCCTTATAGGCTTATTCTGCTTGGGCCGCTTGAGCCCGTGCATGGGCCTTGACTTTGGGACATCTTAGAAAATGAGCAATGGTTGAGCAGACGAAAGAGCCTCTGCATTCAGAAGAAGCCGAGCGCCGAAGGCTTGAACGTTTTTTATTGCGCCGTTCGGGGCGTTGCATCGCGGATTTCAAGCTGATCGAGCCAGGTGATCGGGTGATGGCATGTGTCTCGGGGGGGAAGGACAGCTACACCATGCTGGATCTCCTCGAGCGGCATAGAAGGCGCTTTCCTTTTCGCTTTTCGATTGTCGCGGTGCACCTTGATCAGGGGCACCCAGGCCATGATGGAAGACCCCTTGAGGAGTGGCTCAAGGCCAATGGCTTCGAGTATCATATCGCTCACGTCAACACCTACTCGGTTGTGATTGAAAAGCTTGGGCACTCTCGACCCGATGGACGCCCTCAAACTTACTGTTCGCTCTGTTCGAGGCTCCGGCGGGGGATTCTCTACACCCTTGCAAGTGAGCTTGGTTGCACCAAAATTGCCCTTGGGCATCACCGAGAGGATTCGATCGAGACCTTGCTTCTCAACCTGATTTTTACGGGTTCGCTCAAAGCGATGCCGCCAAAGCTTCGCTCTGATGACGGCCGACACATTGTGATCCGCCCGCTCCTTTATTGCCCCGAAGCCGATATTCAAGAATACGCGCGGCTTAGCCGTTTTCCGATTTTGCCTTGTGATCTTTGTGGCTCTCAAGAACACCTCATGCGGAAGCGGGTAAAAGCCCTGATCCGTGAGATCGAAAGCTTTGCCCCAAGGGCCAGAGAGAGCATGCTTTCTGCCCTTCGCAACGTTCGGCGCACTCACCTTCTCGATCCGAAAATTGCGCCGCCAGGGAGTGTGCTGGCAGAGGTGGCGGAGATGGAAGCAGAAGGGTATGGGATTTTTGAAGAAAGCAGTGAAGAAGAGGCAAAACGCGCAAAGCGCCTTCCAGTGCTGGGTGTTGCCCAAGGCAAGGAGGGCGCCGATGCACCGGCCAAAAAGGCCAGTCACCTTGCAGGAGGTTCTTTCTGAGAGCGATCCTGGCTGCGATCAGCACCTCTCCAAAGTCTTGCCAGGGCCAGGGGTGCGGGCCGTCCTGTGGAGTGCCTTGGCTTTTGCCGTGATGGGAATTTTCGTCAAAGCCGCAGGAAGGCGCATCCCTTCTTCCGAAATTGTTTTGTTTCGAAGCGCGATCACCCTGCTTTTGAGCGGATATGCTCTCTATAGAGGAGGGCATTCCCCGTGGGGAAAATCAACTTCCTGGCTTATCCTGAGGGGGGTTGTTGGCAGTGTAAGCTTGCTTTGCTATTTCTATTCACTAAGTGTTCTCCCTTTGCCAATTGCGACGCTTGTTCAGCACTCAAGCTTGTTGTGGGTGCCCTTGCTTTCATGGGCCTTGCTTAAGGAAAAGGCCCAGTTGTGGGAGTGGTTGGGAGTGGGGGTAGGTGCAGGAGGTGTTGTGATTGCAATTGCCTCAAGAGGAATGGGTGGAGGGGGCGGCATGAGTTGGTCAGATCTTGGAATTGCTGGTGTTGGTGCGGTTGCAAGTGCTTTGGTGTCGATCATTGTGCGGCGCTTGAGAGAGGAGGAGGAGGTTGTTGTGGTCTTTCAATTGCCTCTTATCGCTCTACCGATTTCATTACCAATGGCGATTGCCCAATGGGTGTGGCCAACCCCAAAGGAGTGGTTGTTTTTGGTTGGGGCTGGGGTGGCCACCCAGTTCGCGCAGCTCAAGATGACCCAAGCCTTGCGCCATGAGCCTGCGACGCGGGCATCGGTTGTGGGCCTTTCACAATTGGTTTTTGCAATGGTTCTCGCCTGGGTGTTTTTTGATGAGACCCCCACTTTCTATGAATGGATTGGCGCTGGGTGCATTTTCTTAGGGAGTTGGATTGCGCAGGTGGAAAGGAGGGTGACATGGTGTTTGTTTAACCACCACGAGACTCAAAAGAAGTGCTGAATAACCAGAAAAAGAAGCGCAAGGATTGGAAGGAGCAAAAGGAGCCAAAGCCATCCCAAACCTTGTTGCTTTGCAATCCAAAAAGACCAGTGGCTTCGAAGGTACTGCAAGGGGGAAGGCCGGGTGAACAAAAGCTGAGGGGATGGTGAGGGGTGGTCTTTTGAGGTTGTGAGATTTTCAGAGGTTTCGGCTTTTTTGGTGATTGGCGTTTCAGCAGGTGATTTGGGGGTTGATTGGGATTGATGGGTTTTGACATCCCTCATCGCAATTTCGAGTTCCGAAAGGAATTGACGCACCGTGGGGGTGCGTTCTTTGGGATCCCGCGCAAGGGCCCTGGTGAGCGCTGCTTCAAGAGAGGGAGGCGCATCGGGTCGGAGGCTCCGCAAAGAGAGGATACGGCCGCTCAGGATGCACCCGAGAAGTTGCTTCACATCTTCTGCAGGGTAGATCGAACGGCCGCTTAGCATTTCAAAGACAATCGCAGCAATCGAAAAGACATCAGAGGCTTGACTCGCCTGGGTTGAGTCAAATAGGGCTTCTGGTGCGATGTAGCGCGGGGTTCCAACCACCATGCCTTTTTGGGTGAGGCGGGTTGGCCTGTAAAGATAACGAGAAAGGCCAAAGTCGAGGAGTTGGCAGGGGGGAACGCCCCCACGGGGGAGGATGAGGTTTTCTGGTTTGATGTCGCGGTGGATGATGCCCCGAGCGTGGGCATAGTCCACAGCCTCGCAAAGGGTGCGCACGATTGGCCATGCCTCTTCAAAGCCAAAGGTGCCTTTCCGTTCAAGGCGTTCTTTGAGGGTTTCACCCTCGACATGTTCGGTGGCAATCCAGTAGCTTCCTTGGGGTGTGCGGCCATAGTCGATGAAGCGCACGATCGCTGGATGTTCAAAAGAACGGAGGATCTCAGCCTCCTGCACAAAACGCGACAAAAGCGCTTGGTCTTTTGCCTGCTCTGCTGAAAGGATTTTCAGCACCACCACCTTCTCACTGCAGGTGTCAAAGGCTGTGAGCAACTTCCCAGAAAAGCCTTGGCCCAAGCTCCCATCAACCCGAAAGCGATTGCTAAAGAAGGCGCCGATATCGGTTTCGCTGAGAACTTGAGTGGACTCGCAAAAGAGGTTGTCCTCGTTCTCAAGAGGGTAAGGTGGGCTTCCTTCGCTTTTCTGATTTTCAGCGCCTTTTTTCAAAATCATCCCTTCCGCTCCCTCGTGATCGAAGCCAGTCAATTGAAAGATAGGAGCCTCAGTCCTGTTTCTTTTTGGAAGGGTAAAGGCAAAAGTCCCATTGACTTCCAGCGCAACATCTTAGGCAGATTCTCTTCAATTATGGAAGCAGATCCAAGCGCTTCCAAATGGAATAGGCTTAGGGCATGAAAAAGCGAGTCAAAGTGGCTGTTCTTCAGATGAACTCGACACAAAACGTGGAGGCAAACCTCGCTCAACTCGAAGGGCTTTGCCAAGAAGCGGCGTTGGATGGGGCCAAGCTGATTGTGGCCCCAGAAGGTTGCGCCTACCTTGGAAGCGACTCACCCAAGGAAGGTGATCCCGGCAAGTTGGGTGTGGCTGAGCCTCTACCAGAAGGCGGAACAATCCTCAACCGGATTCGATCGATTGCTCAACGCCTGGGTGTGGAGATGGTGATCGGTGGCTTTTGGGAGAAGAGCCATCACCCTCAAAAGGTGTATAACAGCTGCATCCATTTGGACCAAGAAGGAAGGGTGCGTGCGGTTTATCGAAAGATGCACCTTTTTGATGTGGATCTGCCAGATGGGAGCACCTTTGAGGAATCAAAAAGTGTGCTTGCGGGTGATGAGGTGGTGACGAGCGAAAGCGTTGCAGGGGTGTTGGGGCTTTCGATTTGCTACGATTTGCGCTTCCCCGAGCTTTACCGCGCCCTTGTCGATCGGGGGGCGACGCTCATCGCAGTCCCAGCGGCTTTCACGCTGATGACTGGCAAAGATCACTGGCATGTGCTTTTGCGGGCGCGGGCCATCGAGTCGCAGTGCCATGTTGTGGCTGCGGCGCAGTGGGGAGAGCACGGGGCAGGTCGCCGTTCCTATGGGCATGCCCTCATCGCAGACCCTTGGGGGACAGTGCTTGCTGAGTGCGGAGATGGGAGCGGCTATGCCAGCGCCTGGATCGATGAAGAGCGCGTTTTGGAGGTGCGAAGGCGCATTCCGGCCCTTCGGCATCGTCGGCTTGGGCGTGGCCTTGCCGCTGGCTCCTAGATTTCGATTGATTCAAGCAGGCGATCGAGGAGGCGGTTGACGAGTTGTGGATCGGCACCCTCGATTGAGCGCATGGCTTGGCCCACAAAGAAGCCCCGCACACCCTTTTTGCCAGCTCGGTAGCTTGCAAGCTCTTTGGGGTGCTTGGCCAAAATGTCGCGCAAGGTGCGTTCGATCAGGGCCTCGTCTTGCACCTGGACGAGACCGCGCTCTTCGATGATCACTTGCGGCATTTTACCGGTTTGGACCATGATGGCAAAGACGTCTTTTGCGATTTTCCCGTTGATTTGCCCCCTCTCAAGAAGGGCCAAAAGATCGGAGAGGGCTTCTTCTGTGCATGGAAATTCGGCTTGAAGGCCATCGCTTTGGACGAAGCGCAAGACTTCAGAGCCAACGAAATTGGCGACGCGTTTTCCTGCTTTCTCACGTGGGTATTCTGGGCCAAGCTTTTGCCAAAGAAGGGATGCGCTTTTTTCAAAAAAATCTGCTACCCTGGGATGGATGCTCATCACCTGGGCGTCGTATTGGGT
>JANWYL010000106.1 GCA_025056955.1 Sandaracinaceae bacterium
AATTTGAGAAGCGATTGAACAATCCACCGCAGCTGCAGAAGCGGTTGATGGTGGTGTGGGAGCGGGTGAAAGTTTAAGGCCAGGGATGAATTGATCGATGCGCACTGGAATCAGCACCCCCCTCGCTTGGATCCGCGCCCTTAGAAGCAGGGATGGAGGGCGGATGTTCCAAAGAAAAACATCGACAGGAGCTTCTTTTCGGTTTTGGCCAAGCTCAAGGATCAGGAGAAAATAGCGGGCTTGGAGCAGGGCGAGAAGGCGTGGCACATCGATTTCGAGGCTCCGGGCAAGCTGTTCGTCAAACACGCGAAGCTTTAAAAAATCGCTCTCCTTTTCAAGGGCCTCTAGCCATTCTTTCTCCAGGAAAAAGCCGCTTTCGTAGAGTCCACGCACTGAAAAGGGAGCAATCCCAAGGCATCGGGTGATGGCGTCTTCCTGCATGGCACGGGCGGCTCGGGCAATTGAAGGTCGGTCCTTCGCTTCGCTTGCTCGAATGCGCAAGTACAACCCGTCACCTTCTCGAAGCCCCGAGATGCGAAGGCGAGGGTCGACGAATTGATTGGTGGCCCCCTCGCGAGCGGCTTGCTCAACCCACGACTCGATCTGGCCTTTGAGGGCATGGTAGCGCATGGAAATTTCAGAAAGCTTGGATTTGTGCACCCCCAGAATCTGCTGGCGCATGGCCTCGATGCGTTGCGTCTCGCGGTAGCGATAGCCCCAAATGAGGAGTGCGGCGGCCAGTATCCCCAAGATCACCCAACGCCAAGGGAAACGTGGCATGTAGGTGGGAAGCTCATCGAAGAACTCGGGGTCTGGTCGAGCTGGTTGCAAATTTGGGCGATCAGAGGGAGGAATTTCAGTGCCCACAGCTTCGGTTTAGCCGACGCGTTCGGCAAGTGAAAGCCGCGCCAGCCCTTCCAAAAGGCTTGAGCCGAAAGCCCATAGGGGTTAGGCCAAAGGCGATGGCCAAGCCGTGGAGTGCTGACGAATCGGAGCTGAACCCTTTGCCCGAGGCAGAGGGCATCCAGAAGGTGGCAAACGCTTTCGTGTGGGCAGGGCTCATGCGCTCGGCGGTTTCAATTGATGAAGCCCTAAAAGCCTTTGAGAGCGAAAAGCGGATGGACCTGACTGGCCTCCCCTTGGGGGCAGCTGCCTACTTCATCGCTCGCGCGCAGGAAAAAATCGCTAAACCCTTCGTCGTGGTCGCTCCTGACAATGACAGTGCACGTGCAGTCGCAAGCGACCTGCGCTTTTTTCGAAGGGGCTTGAGGAAAGAAAAGAAGGAAAAAAGTGGGGAGCAGGTGCTTGTCCTGCCCGCGCCGGAGATCTCGCCCTATCTCGAGCTCAATGGCGACAGGCGGCTTTCCATGCAACGCATGGCAACCCTCGCTCGCCTCAGCCGAGATGAGCCGTGGGATGTGCTTGTGGTCTCTGGGCCAGCCCTTCTTCGAAAAAACCCTCCAAAGCAAGCCATCCTTCGTCGTCTGTTCCACGTGAAAAACGAAGAGCCCATCGATAGGGAGGGGTTGATCCGAGCCCTTGTGGAGGGGGGCTATCTGCGGGTGCCATTGGTCGAGGATCCTGGCAGTTTTGCTGTCCGCGGTGGCGTGATCGATGTCTTTCCAGGCGCAAGCACTCACCCTTTCCGTATCGAACTCGATGGCGAGTGGGTGGTCTCGATCAGGCGTTTTGACCCAGAAGACCAAACAAGCCTCGAGGCTGTAAATGAACTGTTCATCGGCCCTGTGCGGGAAGTGATGCTCGGGCAAGAAGAAATCGCTCGGGCCAAGCGCGCCATTCGAGACCGCGCAGACGACATGGGAATCCCGACCCGTCAAAGCCGCCTTCTCGTCGACGACATCGAAGCGGGCAGAATGCTGCCTGGCATCGAAGCATTGCTTCCCGCTTTCTACGGGAGCCTTGAAACGCTCTTTGACCTCATTCCTGGAGATGCCCACTTTGTGCTCTTCGATCCCGTGGCGATCGCGCGAGGGATCGACGAAGAAATGCGACGCGTTGAGGCCGATCATCACGTGCGCGTTGAAAAGCACTCGGTTTGTTTTCCGCCTTCCGAGCTTTTCGCCAAAAGCACCTTTGCGGTGAACCACATCATCGATCACCCATTCGTACTTATCCACAAGGTGATGGTGGGCGGTGAACAAGAGGAGAATGAAGGTGCGTTCAAGGTATTTCTGAGCGGTGATCCGGAAAAGCTCTATTCACTTGGAGCTGAAGATCACTCATCACTCGCTGCGATGCTCGCCGCCAGACGCGCAAACAGAGGAAAAGAAGATGCACTTGCCCCCCTCGTCGAAAGGTTAAAAGAATGGAGCGGACTTGGGTTTGAAGTGTGGATCGTTGCACGAAGTCAGTTGCAGGGGGATCGCATTGCAAACATATTGCGAGGTGATGGGTTGGTTGTTGATGTTATGGATGGGGGTGGAGAAGGTATACCAAAAACAACCAAAAGGGGGTGTCTTCAAGTCGTTGTGGGTGATTTGCACAATGGCTTCGTGCTCCCCAAAGAGGCCCTGGTGGTGATCACTGAAGAAGAGATTTTTGGCACGCGCACTCGACGAAAGGGAGCGACTTTTGCAGGAAAAACAAAGAAAAAGTCAGGTGTTTTCCTCGAGGACCTGCGGGCACTCTCTGTGGGTGATTATGTGGTTCACACCGAGCACGGAATCGGCAGATACCTTGGGCTTGAAAAGAAGGTGATTGCCCAATCAAAGAGCGACGAAATGATGGGCATCCCCCCAACAGTGATCGAAGTGTTGGTGATTGAGTATGCAGGCGGGGATCGATTGTATGTGCCGGTCACCCGCCTTCACCAAGTGCAAAAGTATGCTGGTGCAGAAAGCGCACCCCCCAAGCTCGACCGCCTTGGTGGTCAAAGCTTTGCCCGCACCAAAGCAAAGGTGCGAAAGCAGGTTCAAGAGCTCGCTGACGAGCTCTTTCGCCTCTACGCCCACCGCCTTGCAGCAAGGCGCCCCGCCTTGCCCCCTCCTGACCGGAGCTATGCTGAGTTCGAAGCCACCTTCCCATATGAAGAAACCCCAGATCAGCTGCGGGCAATTGAGGAGGTCATGCAAGATCTTGAGAGCGAAAAACCGATGGATCGGCTGATTTGCGGGGATGTGGGCTTTGGCAAAACCGAAATTGCACTCCGCGCTGCTTTTCGCGTTGCGATGGCGGAGCGGCAAGTGGCGGTGCTGTGCCCCACCACAGTGCTCGCTCACCAGCACTATCAGACATTCACAAGCCGCATGCAGGGCTATCCCTTGCGGATCGAGCTCCTTTCGCGCTTTACCGAACGTCAAAGAGAACACGAAATCCTTGCCGGCCTCAAAAGCGGCGCAGTCGATATTGTCATTGGCACGCACCGCTTGCTCTCAAAAGACGTGCACTTTAAGAACTTGGGCTTGCTTTGCATCGATGAGGAGCAGCGCTTTGGGGTGGTCCACAAAGAGCGCATCAAGAAACTTCGAGGTGAAGTGGACGTTTTGACACTCACAGCCACTCCCATCCCCCGAACCTTGCAACTCGCTTTGGGTGGATTGCGGGACCTTTCGTTGATCACGACCCCTCCGGCCGATCGACGCGCCGTGCGTACCTTTGTCACGCGATGGGACGACCACATCATACGGGAGGCCATCCGACGCGAGCTTGCACGCGGAGGGCAAGTGTTTTTTGTCCACAACCGCATCGAAAGCCTTTATGAGCGGGCAGCAAGGCTCCAGGAGCTCGTACCAGAGGCCAAAATCGCGATTGCACACGGGCAGCTCAGCGAAGCTGCACTTGAGCAGACGATGACTGATTTTGTTGCCGGGAAATACGACCTTCTCTGCACGACAGCAATCATTGAGAGCGGCCTCGATATCCCGCGGGCCAATACCATTCTCATCGATCGGGCTGACCTTTTTGGACTTGCGCAGCTCTACCAGCTCCGAGGACGTGTCGGGCGCTCTAAAGAGCGGGCCTATTGTTACCTCATCACACCACCACCATCGGCGATGACAGATGAAGCGAGAATTCGAATCGAAACGATTGAGCGCTATAGCCACCTTGGTGCAGGCTTCCAGGTGGCCTCTTTGGACATGGAGCTCCGAGGAGCAGGCGATGTGCTTGGCGTTGAACAAAGCGGAAATGTGGCCCTTGTGGGCTTTGACATGTTCATGCGCATGCTTGAAGAAGCTGTCGCAGAGCTTCGTGGCGAGCCCATCGTCCCGGAGGTTGATACCGAGCTTTCGCTCGATGTGCCGCTTACAATTCCAGAAAGCTATGTCGATGATGTGGGCTTGCGCCTCTCTTTCTACAAGAGATTCGCCTCTGCAGAAAGCGAAGAAGAAGTGCTTGAAATCGGCCAAGAGCTGGAAGACCGTTTTGGCCCCCCACCTCAGGAAGTGCGCACCTACGTGCGTGCGATGAGGCTTCGCCCTGAGCTCCGGGCCCTCCACGTGCTTGGTTGTGAGGCAAACAAAGATCGCGTGGTCTTGCACCTGCGCGAAGACACTCCTCTTGATCCCGCCAAAGTCATGGAACTCGTCTCAGCCCCAAAAAGCCCATGGCGTCTCCACCCAGACATGAGGCTCGTCCGTCGCTTTTCGAATGAAATCGAAGGAAGCGGTCTCGATCGCCTCGAGGAAGCCTTGCGTGAGCTCCGCCCCCTCCTTCGCCTTCCTTCCGAAAAAAAGGCCTAAATTTGTGGAAAATTTGAAACCTTCGAGACTGGATGGTCAAGGGAGAGGCGCATGCCTATTATACTCCCAACCGATGAAAACAAATCGCTTGTTTTTAGGGATGATTGGCATTTTGCTTTCTGGGTGCGCCCCAGAAAGCTCGATTGAACTCAGCCGTTTCGCCCTCGATGATCCCCTTGGTCTGCTCGATGATGTGCGCGAGCTCCGTCTCTTTGTGTTTTCTGCATCAACTCACAGTTGCGAGGATGCGACGAGGGGAACGGTTGTACCAGAGGTGCCAACCGACACGCCACCTGGAAGAACACCCGGCGCCATCGCAGATCTCTTGCTTCCATTGGAAAGTAAGCCAGTTCGGCAAGCAGTTTCTGTCTCACCAGGAAGCTACGTTGCCTACGTCAGGGGAAAGGGTGATGATCGCACAAGTGGCCTAAGAAATGTGGTGATCGCCCAGGCTTGCGCCAAGGTTGAAAATCTCGCTGCGGGTGAATCAAGGAGTGTCGTCTTGCGTCTTGTTCCAGTTGTCAACCAAGGGGTATGCGAAGACAACATCCTCAGCCCCGATGAACAATGCACAACACCAATGATGGGTGATTGCGATGCGATGTGCCGCACCATTCCCTTCGACATCAACATGAGGGGTGCAGGAGTCCAAGAACAACCAAGAGGAGGAGGAACCATCGGAAACCACCGATCGGTTGTGACTTTTCTTTCTGAGCGGGTGGACGTGATGCTTCGCCTGCTCGGACCAGATGGGCAGCCTCTCTCAATGCCTGAGTTGCTTCGGGAAGAGCTCAGCCTGAATGATGCTTTGACGAGTTCGGGGGTGGCCCGCCTTCTTGGAGTCCCAGTGCGAGCCATTCCTTCTGTGGCGCCAAATGGGCGCATCGCGATAGCAGCGGTCACACGACAGGCTGACGATTTCAATGTTCGGGTTGTCTTTTTCGACCAGGGGCTCATGGCAGAGGGCCCACCGGTTTCCGTTACCGAGGATGCAGGGCGCCAGGAGGCAGTGAGTGGCGCTTTCGCGAGTAACGGCGCTTATGTTGCAGCCTGGGTTGATGAGCGCTTAGGGGGCATTGCCGTACGGGCTTTTTCCCCAGGGTCCAACACCCCTCAAGGGCCTTCGGCGGCGCTTGTGGCAAGGGGAGGCACAGCTCCTGCCATCGCAGGGCTTTCGGATGGAACATTTGCTTTGGCCTTCGAGCAAGGAGGAAAAACGCATTTCATTCGACTCAACAGCGATGGCAGCCCCACCACAGGAGCAGAACTGGCCTTTCCAGATGGAACGCAAAGCCAAAGCGCCATTGCGGCACTCCCTGGAGGTGGATTTGTGATCGTCGCACGAGACCCAACAGTCGATGGCTCAGGGGGAGGGATTCGCGCAAGAATTTGGCAAGCGAACGGGACTGCCACAGCCCCCTTTGTTGTTAACTCGCGCACGCAGGGAGAACAAAGCTCACCTGCCGTCGCCGCTCACGAAGATCGCATTGCCTTCGTCTACGAATCAGAAGGAGGAATTCGTGCCCGTTTCGTTGATTTGACGGGCACTCCTGCATTGAACAGAGAGCGTCCTCCAACCCTTGACGATTTCGTGGTGGCCCCTGTGGGCACGGAACCGACCATCGTCGCTTCAGGAAGTGGTCCGAGTGCAACTTGGCTCTTTGCTTGGAAAACGCGAGAAGACGGATTTGGAGATATCCGCGGCCGGCGCATTCCTCGTTGAAAAATCAAATTGGCCGATGATGGCTTGACCTTGAGCGGCAAGGAGGGGTACATAGTAGTTGGTACTGCATCAAGTGGAGGCAGCCCACGAGCAAGAAGCCAGTCGGATGAGTCCTGAAGCGCAATGCATCCCTTCCGTGAAGGGTGGAAGCGTGGCTCCAAAGCCAGCCGAAGACGCCAAGTTTTCTAAGCTTGGATTCAGGTTGGCAATGGGCTTGTACCTCCTTTTGGCTTCATGGGTCCTCGCTTCAGGTTTCCGATCAGTCATCCCTCAGCTCTTTTGGGCGGATTTTTCCCAACTCCCAGGACCGTCAACAAAATGCCCAAGCGAATTTCATTCCCTTTTGCAGGCGCTTGAAGTGGCGCCTCAGCTTCCTCCAGAAGCATGTAAAAAACACTATGAGCAGTGGGATGCGCGTTTTATGGCCTTATCCGAAAAGTGCGGGAAGCACGAAGTTTATCGATTGATTTTGAGAGCCCGCCATCTCTCAGAGTCAATCGCTTCCCAAAACGATCGAGAGCTGCGTCCACTGATTGAGCAAATCCGCAAGCAAATCGGCCATCCTGGCCCAGATTTTGGAGATGAAAGATGACCTCTTCGAGTGCGTCAACAAACGGAAATCAGGAAACTCCTTTGACATTTGATGCCTTACCGCTTTCGATTGAAGTTCGAAAAGCGGTTGACGAAATAGGGTGGCAACAACCAACACCTGTGCAGGTTGCTGCATTCAATTTGATTGCAGAGGGTTCGGATCTGGTTGTCCAGGCACAAACAGGAACTGGAAAAACAGCGGCGTTTGGCCTCCCCCTCATCGACAAGCGCATCCGCCCCGATGGGGGGCTGCAAGCGTTGATCCTCACACCCACCCGTGAACTTGCTCTCCAAATCAAAGGGGAGCTCGAGCGCCTTGGACGCTACCGGAAAATCAAAACCCTTGCGATTTATGGAGGCTCTTCTTTCGAACAGCAAGCCAAAGAGCTTGCAGAAGGCGCACACATTGTCTCAGGCACCCCTGGACGGGTCCTCGATCACATCCGCCGTGGCACGCTCAAAACAGAAGGCATTCGGGTTTTGGTTCTCGACGAAGCCGATGAAATGTTGGCAATGGGCTTCGCGCGCGATCTCCGGGCAATCGTCAAAGAACTCCCCCGGCATCGGCAAAACCTCCTCTTTTCAGCCACAATTGACGATTCAATTCAGCGCATCGCCTCGCAAGTGCTCAAAGATCCCATATTTCTTTCTCTATCCAGTGACGGGGTGGGCGCCCAAAGCATTGCTCACTACATTTACCTCGTCTCAGGGTTTGACAAAGTTCGAGATCTCATTCGCATCATCGAGGTCGAAGATCCAGAAAGCGCAATCATTTTCTGCAATACAAAGGCCACAACCGAATACGTGGCTGCAGAACTTCGATCTGCTGGGTTTAATGCCGATTGGCTCAATGGAGACCTCCCTCAAAGCGAGCGAGAGCGAGTACTTGAGTTGACGCGGCGAGGTGTTTTGCGTTTCTTGGTTGCAACAGATTTGGCCGCGCGGGGCATCGACATATCGCACATCACCCATGTGATCAACTACGACTTTCCAGATGCGCTTGAAAACTACATCCACCGAACGGGGCGCACGGGCAGAGCTGGGCGAACTGGCACAGCGATTTCCCTGGTTACCCCGATTGACCTTGGCCAGCTCTACTACTTGCGCCTTCAGTACAAGATCTTCCCTCTTGAACGCACCTTGCCCACTGAAGGTGAACTCCGAGCCCGTCGAGAACTTGACCGAATTGAGATGCTGCGCGCAGCCTTTAGCCGACCAGGTAGCGTTCGCGACTCCATGCGTTCTCTTGCCCGCCGTCTCCTTGTGCACGACGAAGCCGAATTCATCGTTGCAGGCCTTTTGGAGTCTTTTCTAGGAACTCTTGGAAGCGAAGAAGAAGTGGATTTGCAGGCTGCGCGAGCCCGCCGTTCGCGCCTCGCCTCGAGTCAAGATGAGGTGAGCTCCCAAGCCAGCAAGGTTGACGAAGTCCCAAGCGAAGAAAAAACCCTTGTCGGAGAAGCAGGAGTTTCCGGCGAATCCATTGCAAACCAAAGCGAAGCCAGTACTTTCACCGAGCCATCGAAACGCAGAAAACGAAAGAGAGAGCGAGGAGAAGTCCAAAGCGAAAGCGAGCAGGAGCGCAATGAAGTCACTTCAGCCGCCGAAGGCCCATCAAGCGAACAGCGAAGCGAAAGCGGGGGTATCCTCTCCTCCACAGAAGAGCTCGCGGAATCCGATGAAAGTGCCTATGCCAGCATTTTCTTGAACGTCGGAAGGCGCGATGGGGTTCGCATCAGTGATTTCCTGCGCCTTTTCGAACAACGTGTTGGTCTTCGACGTGATCAAATCGGTCGGATTCGCATAAGGGATCGCCACTCATTCGTCAGTGTTCCTCGAGAACGGATCAACGAAGTTCTCTCTTCTTTGGTTGGGGTGCGCTTTGGCGAAAAAGAGCTCATTGCTGAAATTGCCCGAAGCGATCGGATTGGAGTGGAAGCCGTAGAGCCATGACCTCACCTCATCATTCACCCAGTTGGAACAACTGCCAGAACAACTACCGACTGATTGGGATTGATCCTGGCAGTCACCAGCTTGGTTGGGGTGTCATCGAATGGCGAGATCACCGCTTTCGTGCAATTGGAGCAGGTGTTATTCGGCTCCAAGGAAGCGAGCTTTCAAAGCGCCTCCTTCTTGCCGAAGAAGCGATTGAAGAAGCCCTTCATACCTATCACCCTCAAGTCCTCGTGGTTGAAGATGTGTTTCACCATCGCTATCCCAAGGCAACCATTCACCTTGCGCACGTAAGGGGCATTGTGTTATTGTGCGCTGAAAAAGGAGGAATCAAGGTCTTCTCCTATCCCCCCTCTGTGGTTAAGCAAACAATTGGCGGGAGGGGAAATATTGGCAAAGAGCAACTCGCAAAAATGGTAAGCACTGTCTTGGGGCTTCCAACTCCTCTTCCTCCTGACGCAGCGGATGCGCTCGCTTTGGCTCTTACCCACGCCATCTCCCTGCCTGCCCGGCACAAGATGTCTTTTCAAAAGCAGG
>JANWYL010000107.1 GCA_025056955.1 Sandaracinaceae bacterium
GAGCGTGTGCGTGGAGCCCGCATGCTCCAAGCCCCTTCAAAACCGTCTGCTCCCAGACCAAGTCCCCCTTCGCAAGAAACCAGTAAGCCTCCATTCGAAGAAGGCCCAACCTACGTCAGGGAAAGAGGCATCATCGACGAGTGGTTTTGGGGAGGGATGGGGATGAGTGGCTTCTTTTTGATTGGCGGAAGCATTGCCGGAGCTCACGCCCTCTCGCTCCATAACGGGCTCAAGGGGCAACGCCTCGGAGAAAGCTTTGGCTGGAGCGAGTACCTCAGCCAGTGGAATGAAGCAAAAGGGTTTGCCCTCGCAGCAGATCTCCTCTTTGTGGCAAGCGGATTGGCTTTTGTGGCCAGCTGGCTCCTTTTCGCAATGCGCGAGAAGGTGTATGAAGAGTGGAAGAACAATTTAAGGAGCCACATCGATGTGATTCAAGGGATGGGTGATGGATTCACCTTAAGGTTTTGAAATGGGTGTTAGGTTGCGTGGGCATCTTATCCAAAAAACAGTCTTGGTTGCTCTTTTCACCATTGCTGGGTGCAGTGTGGTTGTTAGCGAGCAACCAATGCCGATTTTCTGTGATCCAAATATTTCCAACGTCTGCCCAGAGGGTTTGTTTTGTCTTTGCCCCTCAAATGCAGAGTGCCAGTGCCTCCCATGCACCCCTCGCAAAGAGCATTGTAACCAGAAAGACGACGACTGTGATGGAAATGTTGACGAAGAGGTGGATCCTGATGGCAATGTCGACATGGACGGAGATGGATTTGGGCGTTGTCGTTCAGGTGATGCGAGGGTGGCAGATTGCGATGACAGTAACCCCCTCATCCACCCAGGCCTTCCCGAGTCGTGCAATGGAATCGACGACAACTGCAACCAGCAAGTCGACGAGGGTCTCACCCAAGACAGCGACGGAGATGGATACGCAGCCTGTCAGGATGGAAAGGCTTTTGACTGCAACGACTCGAATTCAGGCATCCACCCAGGTGCCATCGAAAGGTGCAACGGCCAAGACGACGATTGCGATCCCATCACCTCAGAAATCAACACATGTCCAGAAGGTCAAGTCTGTGCCATCCCAAGAGGAGGAGGAGAACCGAGTTGTGCAAGCCCATTGGACTGCCGATTTTTCCCGTGCCCCAAAGGCTCGACGTGTGACGAAACCAACAACCGCTGCGTTGGCCTCGATTGCCGCCGCTCGATGAATTGCAACCGGGGAGAGCGCTGTGATCCCACGACAGGCGCATGCATTCTGCCTCGAAGGGATGGTGAGCCTTGTCACCGAGACATCGAGTGCGAGAGCAAGCGCTGCTACCCAAGGGGGGTCTTCCGAGCAAACGTTGGGACACCCGATTCTCCGGGTATATGCGCTCGGCCTTGCTGTAGCGATTCCGACTGCGCGGAGGGCTTTTACTGCGCGGCTTCAACTTCTGGCCTACGCGCTTGCCTTCCTGGTACCCGCTCGATGCCTTCTGCCTGTAGCCACAGCCGAGAGTGCCCAAGTGGCCAAGGTTGTGTCCTTCAGTCCAATCTCATTTTTCGCTGCGCGCCCCCACCTGGCAACGGGGGAAGAGCAACCCTATGTGACAGAAACGAAACTTGCCGAAGCGGGTTATGCGCCACCGCCTTTGGGCTCATCTTCCACCCCTACTGCCTCCTTCCATGTGGGAGCGCTGGTGACTGCCCCGACGCTCCCGGTCGACCATGGGCCTGCATGCCACTGGTCATTTCGACACCAAGCTCGCGAAGCCAAGTTCAGGTCTGCCTCCCCGTCATTGGGAGAGAGCTTCGCGCAAGTGGCGAAATGTGTGGGGACGATGCCCACTGCCGAGAAGGGTATTGCGCCTCTTTGATCGACGAAAGTGGTGCGACCGGTGGTCGCTACTGCAGTGGCACCTGTTGCTCGGACAGGAATTGCCCTAGAGGCTTCCTTTGCACTCCCGTCTATCGGAGGGAGAGGAGCCAGTGGGAAATGCGCTGCATTGTTGAACCCCAATGGATGATGGGAAGATGAGGGTTAGAATCAAAGCAAGGGAATGCTTTGCAGAAGGAAGTGCTTTGCGCCATGGTTTTATGGCCTTTGGCCATGATGCACCCACCTCAAAAAGACGAGCGAATTCTCGTTGCGATGAGCGGAGGAGTGGATTCCTCGGTGACGGCAGCGCTCCTGCGGGAGCAGGGGTATGAAGTGGTCGGGGTGACCTTGCACCTTTGGGATGCCCAAGGCAAACACCGAATTGGCCGCTGCTGTGCTCCCGAGGACAGGGAAGATGCCCGTCGGACTTGTGAGGCCCTTAACATTCCCCACTTTGTGATTGACGAGAGAGAGGCTTTTCGCAGAGAGGTTGTCGATCCATTCGTCGAAGCCTACCGCTCGGGGATCACACCAAGCCCATGCGTGGCGTGCAACCAAAGTGTGAAGCTTGGGCGGCTTTGGGAGATCGCTCAGCAACTTGGATGTTCCAGAATCGCAACTGGCCATTATGCGCGCTTGGAATTCGGTGAAAATGGCGAAGTGCAACTGCGAAGGGGCAGGGACCCAGACAAAGATCAAAGTTACTTTCTCTTTGGTGTCGATCTGCAACTGCTCAGGCGACTGATTTTCCCATTGGGTGATTTCACAAAGGCACAAACCAGAAAAGAAGGTGAGCGGTTGGGTGTTCCGAATTTTGCCAAAAAAGATTCGCAGGAGCTGTGCTTTGTTCCAGATGGAAACGTTGCCATTTTCGTCGAAGAAAGGTGCACCGAGAAAGGAGAGAAAGCGCCATCCCCTGGACCAATCCTCAGTTCAGATGGGAGGGTGTTGGGGGTGCACCAAGGCATTCACCGTTTCACGATTGGTCAGAGGCGCGGGCTTGGGCTTGGAGGTGGTGCTCCGCGCTATGTGCTTCGGATCATCCAAGAGCAAAATGCTGTTGTTGTGGGCTCAGAAGAGGAGCTGTATTCTCACGTCCTCTTTGTTGATCAAGCGCATTGGCTCATTCCCCCACCAAATGCACCCTTTGAGGCATTGGTCCAGGCCAGATACCGTCATCGTGCATCACCTGCACTTGTGATACCAAATGAAAATGGTTTTCTCGTGGAATTTCATGAAGGCCAGAGGGCACTGACACCAGGGCAGGCCGCTGTGATTTACTTAGGTGATCGCGTGATTGGAGGCGGTATCGTCCAAAAGGTTGAGCCTCGGTCACCTTTGAGCAGAAGTGCGTTGGCCATGCACCATGATCGGGAGGATGGGTTGTGAGCGGCCGAGTTGAAAGATATGGGTTAAACGCACTCGTTTTCATTCTTTTTTCAATCGGCTGTTCGGTGGGGGCCGGAGAAGGTGAGATTCGTGGCTCCCTCCGAATCCTTGACTGTAATGTCGACATCTCCAACTATTCACTGAACCCAACTTTTTTTGCTGTGGACTATGGTGATGATCCAGACAATTTGCCTGAGCGAAGGGTGCCATTTTGTGTGATTCGGGTGCAACGAGGATCCTACTTCGAAAGTTTCAGCGACGGCTTGCTGCTCACCGTGCACCGGTTGCATGAAGTGGCAGAAAACTGGATAGGGAGAGCGATCGAAATCCATGGAAGCTCTCCTTCGCTTGTAAGCCTCACCTTCTACGCCCAAGAAAGCTGCGAAGCGGGCTACCCCAAGGAACATTGGCGGGTGCCTGTGGTTCTTCGAGCGCAATCGGGTCGCATCATTTTCCGCGCCCTTCACATTCCAGGAAGAGGCCAATCCCTTCCGGAAATTTGGGTGGAGTTGGAAGACCTGCTCTTTTCCCACCCCACGGAGGCAGAGCGGCGCATGGCACGGCTCAGCGGTTTTTTTCGCTTCCGTTATCAGCGGGGAAGCCCAGCGCAGCTCTTCCCGTGAAGTCAGAAGCTAGAGGAGATCGACAACTGGTTGAAGATCCAGGCCACCCAAGGTGAGGTGGCTCGTGTACGAGCCAAACCCGTAAACGTAGAGCCCAACCGGATAGTCGCTTCGAATTTCATGTACACCCGCCGCAAGAGGCAAGGTGATGGTTGAGCGGCCCGTGCCTTCTATGGGTTGGAGGGTGCTCAAGGGGCGTCCGTCAATGGAAATGATCCCGTGAGGAGGTCCAACCAAGTCAATGAACGATTGAGCGTAGGTCGGAGGAATCAAAAAGACATAGTGCTTTCGCCACTGCTCCTCTGGAGCGAGGATGGCCATCGCAGGATCCCCAGGTGCCGCAGTGCCGCCACTTCGGAGCCCTGCGTAGCCCTGCCCAACGAAAAACCGAGAAGCCAATACCGAAAACGAGGCCTGAATGCTCGTCGGTCTCCAAATTTCAACCTCGACAAACTCCCCTCGATTGAGGGTATAGGTACCATCTCCTTGAGGAGAAGGCTGGAGCATCACCCTCGTATTGTCTCTTATCCCAAGGATACGGAGCAGGTTTGGCTCGGGGCGCAGGCGGTGGCCGATTGAGGCAACAAAGGCATTCCCCAAAGATTCCGCGGGTGGGATCTGCTCTTCGAGATGATCACAAGCCCAACGGTTATATGGCACAAAAGCACAGTTATGGCCTGAAAAGACAGCGATTTTTCCATCAGCAACCACCTCACTTCCTGTGAGATCCCAATCCCGACCAAGGGGGCAGTATGCAATCTCATTGCTGTGTTTTTCAGCCTCCCAGGGGAGGGGACAATCCTCTGGCACTGCGCTCAATATTTGAATCACCTCTCCACCTTGTAAGGTGAACTCAAAAGACTCCCCCGGCATTAAGGCAGGAAAGCGGCCATCTGCACTTGGTGCAGTGCGGGCGCGACTTCTGAAAATCACCCTGTTTGCTTTTGCTTCAACATTGATAACCACAACAAACCCAGGGCTTCCGAGTACCCTATCACCTTTTCTCACAAGCAGGGTGGGTCGGCTCACCACGAAGTAGTAACGGTCAAGAGAAGTAATGGGCAGAAGAAGGGAAGAATCATTCGTGTACGAGTGGCAAAGCTCTCCTTGTGCCCCGTCAGGAGAAGGTTCAATACATGGCCTCATTAAGCGAAACTCAAGGGGGTTGTACTGGTGGACCGTGACGGGGACATCCGATTCGATGCGATAAGCACCATCTTCCAGGCGAGTGGTTTCAAAGCGATTTGAGCGAGGGGACCTGGGCCTCCGCAATTCGTCTACCCACGGCAAACGCAACACAACCATTTGATTGGGAAGGACAGTGGCCCGGTTCACCTCGCGAGATCCCCTTTTTACAACCACCTCTGCGGGCACCAGCTGGGGGTTGGCAACCGCAACTGCAAACTCAAAAGCAGGGTCGAGGCTGTCGTTTGCAGCGGTTACTGCCACATATTCGCAGCCAACGTAGCTTTTTTGTGCTCTGGCCTCTGCACAAAGGTCCAGGCACCCCCTCGCGCTGCAACGCAAACCCCTCTTCCTGTCACATGGCTCAACGACCGTTGTCCCCATTCCATCTGCTGCACAACGAACCAAGGTATCACCATCGCAACCAAGCGAAAGCGGCACGCAGCGAAGGCATCCAAACCCCTCTGCACAAACCTTGGCTTCTGACGAACACCTCTGCCTTCTTTTGATCCTCCCCTGTGAATCACAAAAGATCGCCTCATCTCCTGCGCAAGTCACGCCACTGCCAGAAAGCCCACGGCAAAAGGGAGAAGGGCCTGCATCCCGCTCAACGATGGGAGGTGGGCCGACTTCTTCAGCGCAATTGCACCCATCCACCCCAAGGCCAACCCCAAAAAAGGCAAGGGCAATCACCCTCGATGGCAACACAACAAGTGGCTGGAAGAAGTTGCGCACTTTCTACCCTCGTTTTTTGGCTTGTAACCACCTAGGCTTACCTTGGTTGCTCATGTGGTTCACTCTGAGTCATCGTTTCGAGGAGGGGGGGAAGGCTCGCGCTCGAGGTAGCGAAAGATGGTGCGAGGGTCCACGCCAAGGTCACGGGCCGTTTTGGTCCGATTGCCCATGTTTCGCTCAAGGACTTCAAGCACATAACGACGTTGAAATTCTTCTTTCGCTTGAGCCAGGGGAAGAATTGGCGGAAGGTCTTTTTCTTTCAAATCCAAATCTTCAGGGCCAATCAGTGTTCTTTCACAAAGAACAACTGCTTTCTTTATTCGATTTTCAAGTTCCCTCACATTCCCAGGCCAAGGATATTGACGAATGGCAATCAAAGCGTTTGGCGTAAAGCCTTTGATTTTCGGATTAAGATCAGATGCATATTTCGCGAGAAGAATCCGAGCGACCAACACAACATCGTCTCCGCGTTCTCTTAATGGTGGAAGATGCAAGCGAATCACATTTAGACGATAGTAAAGGTCTTCTCTAAAATTTCCTTTCTTGACTTCTTCTTCAAGATTTCGATTGGTCGCAGCAATGATTCTGATATCCACTTTTTCTTCACGACTATCCCCAACCTTGACAACAACCCTTTCTTGAATCGCTCGAAGGAGTTTTGGCTGTAGCGAAAGGGGCAATTCGCCGATTTCATCAAGAAAAAGAGTGCCTCCATTTGCCAATTGGAATTTGCCAAGCCGGTTGGTGACGGCTCCGGTAAACGCCCCTTTGACATGACCAAAAAGCTCGCTTTCGATCAGGTTTTCTGGAATCGCTCCGCAGTTGACCGCCACAAAGGGGCCGTGTTTTCGATGGCTTAGCTTATGAATTTCGCGAGCAACAAGTTCTTTGCCTGTTCCCGTTTCACCAGTAATGAGCACCGTGACATCTGTTGGTGCAACTTTTTGAATTTTATTGATCACATCGACAATTCCCTGGCTTGTGCCAATGATGTTTCCAAATCCTTTCTCTTTGAGCTTTTCCTCAAGAGCGTCTTTATCTGTTCTAAGCTGATTGAGAAGCATCGCATTTTGCAGAAGAAGAGAAGCTTGGGCTGCAAAAATGGTCAAAATGTCAAGACTTGTTTGAGTGAAAAGCCCCCTCACATGATCGTTCCCAAGATAGATGACACCAAAGAGGTTTCCGTGGATGAAAAGAGGAGCACAAATCACAGATGAAAGCTGAAGATTGATCACGCTCTCGCTTTTTCCAAAAAAGGTGTCATTGATCGCATCGGAGATAATAAGCGGCTTTTGCGTTTCGATAACGTGTCGGATGATGGAATCCGAAAGCTGCTCTGAGCATTCCAATTTCTGGCTTTGCACATTGCGTGCAGCTGCAATCCTTGCTTCTCCGATGTGACCTGTTGGCGAGGGGCAGCCTTCAAGGAGCACCAAAAACCCTTTTGTGGCGCATGTGGCTTCAATCACTGCGTCAAGCAGAGCATGCATCTGTTCATCGACAGAAGGGGCCTGCATGATTTTGACAGAAAGTTCATGAAGCTGCCGCAAGGCTTGGATCGGCTCCAAGCGCGCAAACTGATTTTCCTCTTCCACCGCATTTGCCTCTACAAAAGACTCATCAAAAAGCGAAAAACGAAGCTCAACACCTTTGGCAGGTGGCTTGCTGAGATCGATGCGATCGCCGTGCTCTAACCGCACGCGCCTTTTCTTTTTTGAGTTGACTTCGATGTTTGCGTCCGGGTCAAGCTCTTGCAAAACGAAAGACTTTCCGTCGAAAACGATTTGAATGTGGTGGTCGGCGACGCCTGGATCATCGATCACAATGTCGTTGGTAGAAGCCTTGCCAATTGTTGTGATCTTTTTAAAAATCGGGAAAGCCTTCGGTCGCCCTTCAGAGCGAATCCACTTGATGGAGGGCATCGCTTACAGTTTAGCCTGGTTGAAACCTTCTTTTTCAAGATCAGGGGCATTGCGATGGCCGGGCTAAGCGCGCATCGATTGGCGTTTTTTGAGCAAAAGGCGTGGACGTGGGCATTGTGTGTGCTTCTCTTTTCGGCCAAAAGCAGCGGAGCCGAGGGATACATCGATCTTCGCTTTGACAGGGTGGAAAACGGGGCATTTGCTCCCGTGCCTGGCGCTCCTCAAGTCCTCGTGCAGCTGCCCTCTTCCCCTTCACCAGGCCCCGTCCACCTCGTGCTTCACTTCCACGGCCACTCAGGGTGCATTGAAGTGATTGCCAGAGCAGGACCCACTCCATGTGCAGACAAAGGAAGCCCTCGGCAAGGGTGGAATCTTTTTGGTGCCCATGCGGCATCCCGTACGCGAAGTTGGCTGATTCTGCCCCAGCTCGCCTTTTTGGAGCGCAATGGCTCCCCAGGTCGCCTTGGAGAGCCTGGAAGGGCACGTCGACTGATTGAAGAAGTGATCCAAGGAGTGGTCCAAAGGGGGTATTGGCCTCATCCTGTGGAAGTGGCAAGCCTTACGATTACGGCCCACTCAGGAGGATTTGAAGCAGCCCGTGCAGTGATCCGGCATGGCGGAGTTGAGCACTGGCTCAAGCACCTCGTGCTCTTCGATGCGCTCTATGCTGGAGTTGATGATTTTGGCCGCTGGGCCGCTGCCTCACGCGATCGCTCCCTCATCATCATCACCGGCCGCTCGGGCACTCCAGCAGCGCTTAGCCAGGTCTTTGTGTCTCGCTATCAATCGGTTTTAGGCGATCGCCTGGTCCCTCCAGAATCCGCAAGCCTTGAAAAGATCGCGCAAGGCCAAGTCGTGCTCCTCCGCACCACCACAAGCCACCGAAATATCCCAATCCAATTCCTTGGCCCAGTGCTCGAACGCCTGCTTCGTCCCCAGACTCCCCCCCAAAAGCCTTGATCGCTTAGTCAGCGTCCGCTTCCCGAATGATCGAGAGAGCATCCACTGCGCTTTCTGCCTGTTGAAGGCGCTGGCGAATGTTTTGATCCCTCAACAGACGGCCAATTCGGGCGAGGCATTTCAGATGCTCAACAGGAAACTCCTCCGGGCCAAGGAGGGCAAAGAAGATGCTCACTGGCATTCCATCAATCGCATCAAAAGCAACTCCCTCTTTGTGGATGGCAAGCGCCCCCACGAAGCGATCGATCGTTTTTAGGCGGGCATGCGGAATGGCAACACCCCTTCCCACGCCTGTGCTCTGCTGGGCCTCGCGCGCTTCAAGCACACGGTAGACATCCTCCACGGAGACGCGGCAACCAACTGAACTTGCGCGGGCTGATAACAGGCGAGCCACCGCGGCAAGAACATCTTCTTTGCTTGCGACATGGAGATCCGCATCAATCGATGAGAGGTCTAAAAGCTCCTCAAGACGCATCCCATGCCCTGACTGCAATGAGAGCATCAGTGGTTCCAGTGCACTAGTATTCGTTTCCTCCCCCGTAACGCCCATTGACCATCCATCCCGGACTGCTTCTCCGCCGATCGCTCGCCCAAAAATCATTCTGGTCCCGCATCTGCCGCGTTACCTTGTCAAGTGCGAGATCAATCGCCTCATACATGTCCGTTCCCTGATGGCTTCCGCTATAGCGCTGCCCTCCACTGTTC
>JANWYL010000108.1 GCA_025056955.1 Sandaracinaceae bacterium
CTATCGGGTGAGGGGGCACCTCTACGCGGATCTCGATCCCTTAGGGCTACTCCCTCGAAGAGGAAAAAATCGCCCTCCCGATGAGCTTGGGCTTAAGGCATTTGGTTTGGAGGATGTCGATAAGAGAACTCCTTTCCGAGCGATGGCTCAGGTGCTTCCTTTGGGTGAGATCGTGCGCCGCCTCGAAGAAACCTACTGTCGAACGATTGGTGCGGAGGTGACGCAGGTCGAAAACACAGAGGAGAGGGATTGGCTCCAGACCAAAATGGAGTCGACTTGCAACCACCTTGAGCTGACTCGCGAGCAGGAGCTCCACATTCTTTCCAAGCTCACCGAAGCAGAAGTGTGGGAGACCTTTTTGGATAAGGCCTATCCCAAAAAGAAGCGCTTTAGCCTTGAGGGGGGGGAGAGTGTGATCCCAATGGTTGATCTGATCATTCACCGTGCTGCGGAACTGGGTGTTGAGGAAATCGTGATCGGGATGGCCCATAGGGGGCGGCTCAACATGCTGGTCAATATCATGGAGCTTCCGATCAAGGACATGCTTGCTGCCTTCGAGGACAGCGATCCTGAGCGCTTCAAGGGAAAGGGCGATGTCAAATATCACCTTGGATATTCAACCGATCGCATTGTGGGTGGTAAGCGCGTTCACCTTACGATGTCCTTCAATCCAAGCCACTTGGAGTTTGTGAATCCAGTGGTTGAGGGAAGGGTGCGTGCCAAGCAAGACAGAAGGGGTGATGCTGAACGAAAGCGGGTGATGCCCATTTTGATCCATGGGGATGCTGCCTTCATTGGGCAGGGGATTGTCGCGGAAACCCTCAACTTGTCTCGTCTCAAGGGCTATGCAACGGGCGGAACCATACATATTGTCATCAACAACCAAATTGGGTATACCACGAATCCCGAAGACGGACGATCGACTTCTTATTGCACTGACGTTGTTCGAATGCTGAGATGCCCAATCTTCCACGTCAATGGTGAAGATCCAGAAGCGGTGGCACAGGTCGCACTCCTTGCTGCGGAATATAGACAACGTTATGGCAAAGACGTGGTGATCGACCTCTACTGCTACCGTCGACACGGGCACAACGAAGGGGATGAGCCCCGCTTCACCCAGCCTGTGATGTACAAGGTGATCGACTCCAAAGAAACGGTGCGGCAGATATATGCGAAAAAGCTCATAAAGATGGGGAAAATCACCCAAGAAGAAGCTGATGCGCTTGTGGTGAAGAAGCGTCGTGCTTTGGAAGAGGCGCTTAAGGAAGTGAGGGAGACGAAGCGGACCTACGAAGTCAATGCCTTTGGTGGGATTTGGGCAGGCTACAGGGGTGGCCCGGATGCAGCCGTTCCCGATGTTGAAACGGCCGTTGATCGGCCGCGCCTTGAAGCGCTCCTTCGGGCGCTTGGGCGAGTGCCGGAGGGCTTTCAGCTCATGCGCCAGATCGCTGCGCATCAGAAGCAATTTCTCGATGTGCTCAATGGGGCAAAAGTCCGCTGGGGGGTGGCCGAGAGCCTGGCTTACGCCACGCTCATCACAGAGGGCTACACGGTTCGTCTCAGTGGCCAGGACTCAAGGCGTGGCACTTTTGCGCACAGGCATGCGGTGCTTTTTGACAGTGAAACCGGCAAAGAATACGTGCCACTCCACCACGTGGCCGAAGCCCTTGAGCGCGAAGGCTTTCCTGTCAAACGCGGGCGCTTCGAAGTCTACGATTCGCCCCTTTCCGAAGCCGGATGCCTTGGTTTTGAGTGGGGCTACTCGCTCGATTGTCCAGATGGGCTGATTTTGTGGGAGGCGCAGTTTGGGGATTTTGCAAACGGCGCTCAAGTGATCATCGACCAGTTCATCGCAAGCTCTGAAGACAAGTGGCATCGTCTTTCTGGGCTCGTATTGCTTTTGCCTCATGGCTACGAGGGTGGAGGCCCTGAGCACTCAAGTGCTCGCCTTGAGCGCTTTCTTATGCTTGCAGCCGAGGACAACGTTCAGGTGGCTTACCCGACCACAGCTGCTCAGTTTTTCCATCTTTTGCGGAGGCAAGTCCTTCGGCCCATTCGAAAACCCCTTGTGGTCATGAGCCCGAAATCGCTTTTCCGAAACCCTCTCGTCGATAGCCCCTTTGAGGAGTTCACTTCAGGCCGTTTTCACCGGATCATCCCAGACCACGAGGTGAATCCGCGAAAAACAAAGCGGCTCATTCTTTGTTCTGGAAAAGTTTACTACGAACTTGCCGAGTACCGCCGAAAAGAGGGGCGGGACGATGTGGCGATCGTCCGCTTCGAGCAGCTCTATCCTTTGAGGGCAGAAGAAGTGCGAGACACGCTGGCCTCCTACCCCGATGGGATCGATGTGGTTTGGGTGCAGGAGGAACCGTGGAACAGTGGGGCCTGGTTTTTCGTCCATGCGCGTTTCCCCCAAATTTTGGGCGAGCGTTTTCGAATTCGATGCGTGTCTCGGCCTGAGAGCGCAAGCCCAGCCACGGGCTCAGAGAAAGCCCACCTTTTGGAGCAAGAAGAGCTCATTCGAGAGGCTTTTGCGCCCCAAGCACAGGCCAGAGCACTGATCCAGGCAGCGAACGACTCGCCGCAGAAGGGATTGCGCGAAAGAGAGGCTTTAGGAGATAGTCGGGTTGGTTGAAGGGAGACGGCGATGGCTCGCAGAGGGAAAGCATGGTGGACTGCTCTTTTGGTTGCCTTTTTGATGGTTGGATTTGGAAGCCATGCAGAGGCGCAGGCTCCTCAGGCGCAGTTTTCAGTCATGCGCTTTGCGCCCGCAATCGGCCCTGGAAATGGCATTCAGATAGATAGCGCCAGGGTTTACGGAGCCGATGTGGGTGGAAGCGCGGGTGTTGTTTTCGAGTACGCCCATAACCCCCTGACCGTTTATCCTGCACGCTGTGAGCGCGAAAACACGAATTGCATGGTCATTGAAGGCCGGCGCCATGAGCTTGTCCGCTATGTGGGGGCAGCCCACCTTTGGGGGGCTTTTGCAGTTGCAAGGCGCCTTCAAATGGGGGTGATCGTGCCTCTGGTTTTGACTGAGGGGGAAGCCTTTCAACCGACAATGGGCATCAACATCCAAGGAGGCCAGGCCTTTGCTGTTGCTGATCCCAGGCTGCACATCAAGGGGAACTTGCTTGACGATGCGAGCGGATTTCGCCTAGGGCTTGTGGGATACGTGGGCTTTCCAATCGGCCACATGGTTGCGCCAAGGCGTTTCATCGGAGATGAAACGGTGAATTTTGGCGGGCATTTTGTGGCTGAGTTTGAGCAAAGTGGGTTTCGCGTGGTTGCAAATCTGGGTGGGGTATGGCGAGATGGTCGCACCCTTTTTTCTACCCAGGTCGGTCCTCAGTTCACCTATGGGGGTTTGATCGGTTATGACATCACTCCCCTTATCGGTGTGTTTGGAGAGGTGGTGGGAGCAACCTCTTTCTCTCAGGCCGTTGACGAAAACACCCTTGAGGCGCGTTTGGGAGGTCGTTTTCGCTTTGATGATTTGGTGATTGATCTTGGTGGCGGTGGAGGGCTCATCGCTGGGGCAGGGACTCCTGTTTTTAGGATCGTTGGGGGCTTCGCATGGGCACCCATTCCAGCCGATACCGATGGCGATGGGATTCCCGATGGGCGTGATGGTTGCCCTTCAGATCCGGAAGACAGGGACGACTATGCTGATTTTGATGGTTGCCCCGATCTCGATAACGATGCCGATGGTGTTCCGGACGAGAGGGACAGGTGTCCTGCGAGTGCCGAAGACCGAGATGGAGAAGAGGACGAAGACGGCTGTCCGGATGTCGATAGCGATGGCGACGGCATCAGAGACGGCTTCGACTCCTGTCCAAACGAGCCAGAGGACATGGACGGGGATCGCGATGAAGACGGGTGCCCGGACAACGATCGCGACAGGGACAACATTCCTGACGATCGCGACCAATGCCCGGATCAAGCCGAAGACACAGATGGATTTGGCGATGAAGACGGCTGTCCCGAAACCGACTTCGACGGCGACAGCCTGCCAGACGAGGGGGATAACTGCCCAGAGCAGGCTGAGGACAAAGACGGTTTTGAAGACGAAGACGGCTGCCCAGAGGAAGCTGGTCCTCCCGTGCGGGAGCCTGGTGTCGATCGGGGCCGTCGCGGGCGCGGGCGCTAGGAGCACCCAGTGAGCGGGGACCCGAGCGCCAAGTGGCTTCAAGAGGCCTCGGAACAAAGGGTTATCTCTTGGTTAAGGGAGGCCCTTCGACGTTTGGCTTCTGACCCTCCTTCAAAGGCCTTGCCCGGAACTCCTCTCTCAGTGCCAGTTGCGGTTGACGCCCTGCAGACGAGCTGTGAGATTGAGCGCTCACTTGAAGAAGCGCTTGAGTCGTGGAGAGCGCTTGGGCCTCCGGAGCCCCTTGGACGTTTGCTGTTGGTTTTGCCATCAAATGTTGAAACGAGTGGAATCCGTCCTTTGGTTTTGGCCCTGATTGCGCGCAATGCCGTGTGGGTTCGTCCATCCTCACGGCGCAAGGGGGTGCTGCCTCGCTTGATCGCGCACCTTGAAGCGGTGGATCCCCTCCTTGCCCGCGCTGTGCGCTGTGTGGAATTTCCAAGAGAAGACCCAAAATGGGACGAGCTTCGCCCCGCCGTTGATGCTGTCCACCTTTTTGGAAGCGACGAAGCAGCCCAAGCGCTGAGAGGCCGCGGCTTTCGGGTCATCGCCCATGGAAGCGCCCTCTCTTTGGCTTGGGTGCCGCGCAGGGCTTCTTCTTTTGAAGCGATGGAGCTGGCCTATGATGTGGCGCGCTATGATCAGCGCGGGTGCCTGTCTCCCCAAGCGCTCATCTTTGAAGAAGGGCTTGAAATCAAGGGCTTTGTTGAGTCTCTCCATGAGGCCCTTTCCGTTTTGGATGTGCGCTTCCCCAGAGGGGCCATGAGCCTCGAAGAGCGGGCTGAAGAGCAGCGATTTCGGTTGACTTCAGTGGCGATTGGAAGCCATCTCTACGAAGGAAAGGGGCATGCGCTAAGCATCGAAGCAGGCCACAGGCTGCGTTCAAGCCCGGGGCTTCGAAACCTGCTCGTTTACCAGATGCCGCGGGGGTTGTTCTTGAGCCTCGTGCAGCATTTGGGCCCTCGCCTAAAACGCGTGGGTACCCCCCGCGACGCTGTGCAAGGCTTGCAAAAGGAATTGAACGAAGGGGTAGAGGTGGTTGCTTTTGGTGAAATGCAACGCCCCGGTCTCCTATCGCGAATGGAGCCATCTCTTTGGGGTGGATGGGTTAGAAGCCTGGCTGGGCGCTAACGCATATCACCTAAAGAATTACCGGACTAATCCATGGGTGCGATGGCTTTGGTGTGGCTTTGTTTGATGATTTTCAACCATCGCTTTGGAATGGTTCACCAAAAGTGGGTTGGCTCCTTCAAGGCGCCATGGGGGAGGTACACCCGAACCGAAATTCGCGTGGTTTCTTTTCACCCAAAAAGTGATTGATGCGAAGGGGTGAGAAAGGTGCACCAGCCAAGGTTGATTCGGCATGCTTCGCTTGCGTGCCATCAACTTGTAGGTACTGCTTATGGTGAGCTTCAACCCCTGTGTTGCATCACCTGGGAGTGATTGGCGCGAAGGGATGAAAATCTTTTTGCAGATGGAATGGGGAAGTGGTCGATTTGGTTGAAAGGAAGGGTTTTTGAGTCAATGCATTCTTATCAACTTGGTGAGGGTCCTGCGTTCAGCGGGTGGGCTCCTCGCCAATCACCAAGGAAACGATTCGACCAGGGACGTAATGCTCTCGGAGGATCGACTTTCCCTCGATGGCTTTGCGGACGTTTTCTTCTGCTTTTGCCAAGGCCAACACTTCTTCTTGGCTTGCGTCTTTGGAGATGCGGATGCGGCCTCGGATTTTGCCGTTGACTTGGATGGGGATTTCGATTTCCTCTTCTTCACAAAGGGCTGGATCGTGCTTTGGCCAAGGCACGCGTTGGATTGATGGTTGATGCCCAAGCCTTTCCCAGATCTCCTCGGCCAGGTGGGGAGCGAAGGGGTGAAGCAGAAGGGCGAAAGTTTCGAGGGCTTGACGGGGTGGATTGGGCAGGGGGTAGAGGGCATTGACAAGCTGCATGAGGGCGCTGATGGCTCTATTGAAACGCAAGGCCGAAATGTCTTCATCGACTTTGCGAATTGTCTTGTGGAGAAGACGGAGGAGTTCGGGAGGAGGCTCAGACTCGCTTGGCGTGCGCATGCCCAGTGCATGGGCGCGCTCAAGAAAACGCCTCGCCCCCTGAATCGATTCGGTGCTCCAAGGCTTTGTGGCCTCAAGGGGACCCATGAACATCTCGTAGACGCGCAAGGTATCGGCGCCAAATTCTTGAACGATTGCATCGGGATTGATCACATTCCCACGAGATTTGCTCATTTTGTGGGCGCGGGCGTCGATGATGACCGAAGGGTCACTCCGCAACACGAAATCTTGGCCGCGCTTGAGGACTTCTTGAGGCGATAGCTTTTTTGGAAAGAGGGGCTCACCTGTCCCTTCCTCTTGCCACTCTTCGTCGCCGTTTTCATTGGTTCGCTCAATCACTCGCTCTCGAGAAACAGGGCGTCCACTTTTGTCAACGTATGTTGTGTACTCGACTTCGCCGAGGATCATCCCCTGGTGAACGAGTTTTTTGAATGGCTCGGGATGGGAGACGAGGCCTTCGTCATAGAGGACTTTGTGCCAAAAACGGGCATAGAGGAGGTGGAGGACAGCATGTTCGGCGCCTCCGACATAGAGATCGACTGGAAGCCACGCATCGGCCAGTTTTTTGTCAAAGGGGAGCTTGTCGTTGTGTGGATCGGTGTAGCGCAAGTAATACCAGCAGCTTCCTGCCCACTGAGGCATGGTATTGGTTTCGCGAGAAAACCACTGGCCATTTTTTTTGAAAAAACGCCAATCGAGCGCCCGAGCGAGGGGACCTTGGGGATCATTTCCAGGACGAAAATCATCAAGGGGCGGCAAGAGCAAAGGCAGCTCATCGTCCTCCATCGGGATTGGTTGATCGTAGCGGATTCGGTAGGGGGTGCCTTTTCGAGGATCGCCGTTTGGATCCTCGAGCTCCACTGGAAAATAGATCGGGATTGGTTCACCCCAGTAGCGCTGCCGTGAGAACACCCAATCCCTGAGCTTGTACTCAGTGCGGCGTTTGCCAAGGCCACGGGCTTCGAGGTCTGAGACGATGCGCTCTTTGAAAAGGGTGCTTGGCAGGCCCTCGTAGGGACCGCTATTTACCACGATGCCTTCCCCTGTAAAGGGGCAATCCACGGGTTCGTCTTTTTGCGCGGGGTCTTTGGCAATGACGCGAATGATGGGAAGGCCGTGGGCTTTGGCGAACTCAAAGTCCCTTTCGTCATGGGCTGGGACGGCCATGATCGCCCCCGTGCCATAGCTTCCGATCACGTAGTCAGCGACCCAGATCGGAAGGTGAGCGCGGGTCAAGGGATGAATGGCAAAGGCGCCGGTTGGAACGCCCGTTTTTTGCTTGTTTTCTCGGCGTTCTCGCTCGGAGCGGTGCTTTGCTTTTTCGATGTAGGCTGCGACGCGGCTTTGTTCGTTTGGGCTTGCAATCGCGAGGGCAAGTGGGTGCTCTGGGGCGAGAACGAGGAAAGTGGCCCCATAAATCGTGTCAGGGCGGGTCGTAAAGACCTTGATGGTTTGAGAACGATCCAAAACCTCAAAGTCCAGCTCTGCGCCAGTGCTTTTTCCGATCCACTCGATTTGCATGGTGCGCGTGCCCTCGGGCCAGTCGCAAAGCTCAAGATCGCTTAGCAGGCGCTCGGCATAGGCAGTGATGCGGAGCATCCATTGGCGGAGAGGGATACGGTATACGGGATAGCCGCCTCGCTCGCTTTTTCCGTCTTTGACCTCTTCGTTCGCAAGCACGGTTCCAAGGGCGGGGCACCAGTTGACAGGGACTTCTGCCTGATACGCCAAACCACGGCGAAAGAAGCGCAAAAACATCCACTGCGTCCAACGCACATACTTGGGATCTGTTGTGTCGATTTCGCGATCCCAGTCGTAGGAAAGACCCAGGGAGCGGATTTGGCGGCGAAAGACATCGATGTTGCGGCGCGTGGTGATCGCGGGGTGTGTCCCCGTTTGGATGGCATATTGCTCAGCTGGAAGCCCAAATGCATCCCAACCCATCGGGTGCAAGACCGCGTACCCTTTGCTTCGTAGCCATCTGGCGTAGATGTCCGTGGCTGTGTAGCCCTCCGGATGCCCGACATGGAGGCCAGCGCCCGATGGGTAGGGAAACATGTCGAGAATGTATGCCTTTGGGCGGTCAGGATTGGCCAAAATATCAGGAGTCTCAAAGGTGCGGTCTCGCTCCCAAAACGCTTGCCATTTTCTCTCAATTTCCAGGTGGTTGTAGCGAGGAGAGGTAGCCATCGGCAGAGTCTTTAACATGGCATCGCGCTGTAGACAGCTCTGATCATGGCAGACCCTCGAGCTGAGGGCAGCGCATCGTGGCGTAGACAATGGCCCCAGTCGAGCGTTTTACTGTTGGTGCTGAGGCAGCGATGAGCTCAAGCACATCGCCTTGGCAGCGCGCGTCAACGTGCTCGAGGGCAAGCCCGTGGACATAGAGCGAGCGGGGACGAGTGATTGGCTTGAGCGTGTGGGGGTGGTAAAAGCGCACACCAACCACGCGCTCGGCTCGGGAATGGGTGCGTGGGGCAACCACTCCAATTGCCCCAAAACAAGGAAGCACCAAGGCCTCCCCTTTGGCATTACAAGGGGGGCCATCTTCTGGAGCGAAGCCAATCCCATGATCGAAAATTCGAAGAATCGCATGGGCTCGCTCCTTTGGGATGCGCTCATCTCGAAACACCAGGGCGACTGCTCCACTTGGAAGGGCTGCGAGTTCAGGCTGGGCTTCAAGGATGGAAAGTGGCTCAAGCTGCAAGGCCTCCCCGTCGCGCCAAAGCCTCAAAGAGGCCCGTAATGCATTACCGTCAAACCATCCTTCGGACCATGCGACCATGGCTTTGGCGTTTCGATCCAAAAGCACAGAAGGACGGCTCACCATGGTGCCAAGGCCAGAAAGCCTCAATGGCGGCTTGCGGCCATCTGCCATCCAAATGGCCGAATCGCTGCGATCGCCCGAGCGCCAGGCCACAATGCGCCTTTCCCCGATGCGGGCCGCGTCGATTCCTCGGCTTTGGGGGCCAACCCCATCTGCGACGAGCTCGAGTTGCAGGGCGTTCACACTGCCAACTTTGTGAATGGCCCAAATCCGCCCTCCTTTGCCTTGT
>JANWYL010000109.1 GCA_025056955.1 Sandaracinaceae bacterium
GGCACCGCTATGCCGAAATCACCTGCGATCGGGCTGGTCTCATCTGTGCTCAAAACCTCGAAGCGGCCTGCAGAAGTTTCATAAGAATTGCGGTTGGAAGCCACCGCTTGGCCGCTGAGGTGAATATCGACGAACTTCTTTCTCAAATCGATGCATCGAATTCAAGTTTTGGTCGTTACATCGAAGCGCTTTCAACTCACCCTTTCCTTCCTAAGCGCATTAAAGCCATTCAAATTTTCAGCGAGAGCCATCTTTATCGCCAGTTCCTTGGCCTTGATGGAGGCCTATCCATTGAAGAAGTCAATCGGTTAACAAAAGAAATCATTCGCTTTTCATGAAAAAATCATAGAAAAACGCTTTTTCGTTCTCGAAGAAGGCGATGGAGCATTCCGCGAATGGCGTTCTTTACAACAACCACTTTGCTTTCAATCACCGTGTCTTCATCGTCCGGATCACCTTCAAAGTGGAGAGGCTCCCCAAATTCGATGAAATATCGGACAGGTAAAGGCAGAAAAAAACCAAAAAAGAATTGAGGAATGATTGGAAAGGCAGGCATTCCGAGTAGCTTTGCCACTGAGGTGAGGTTTGCAACTGAAATGTATTGCTCTTCAGGGCCCACGATTGCCACGGGAACAATCGGCGTGCCCGTTGCCAGTGCAAGACGCATAAATCCAAGGCCAAACTCAACCAATTGATAGCGGCGATCGAAAGTTTTTGAGATACCGCGGGAGCCCTCAGGAAAAACGATAAGCGCTTCATCGGCTTCAAGGAGGCGTCTCGCGTTATCTGGCGTCCCAACCACCTGCCCCAACCGAGGAAAGAGAAAGGAGACAAAAGGCAGTTCTGCGCTCCAACGCTCCACCATGGAGCGGGCCAGGCGGGGAGGATTCGCTTCAAGAACCAAAGCAGTCGCGAGCATTGCCCCATCAAAAGGCAGCTGCCCAGAATGGTTGGCAATCAACAAGACGCGACCTTGCGGCACACGCTCAATCCCACGGGTACGAACCCGAAAGTAGAAGCGATACAACAAAGCCGCCAAAGCCAAAGCATGACGGGCCACCCGAGGATCAAACCCAAAAGAGTCCCAGTTTGCTTCATTGAGAAGCCGAGGGATTTGCGATAAACGCGCGTCAATATCGATTCCGACCCATTTCCCCACCTCTTTGACCCAAAGATCACCAATCGAATTCCCCTCCCAATCCCTTCCCATGCACTGCTCAAAATTTTTTTGATTGGTTCTTAAGGACAGATCCAGGCTTTTGTGGCTCATCCTCCATACCTATGGCAAACTCCTCGCATCAAAGCTTGCATCAAATGTGTCCTCCACACCTGCGTCAAAGTGCGTGTCTTCCGGCATACTGTCTTGACTTGCGGAAGCCTCTTCACTTGCATCGTTTTGGGCATCCCTTCTCTCAACTCCCATATCCATCCTTGGACCAGCATCTGGAAGCGGAGGAGTGAAGGCATCAATCGGCCCACTGTCCCGATCGCTTGGCTCACGCAGCACGCATTTTTGTTCTTTTGAGCAAAACTTTCCAATGGGACAATCCGAATCGAGAATGCATTCCGCGCCAGAACCGCAAGCCGACTCCAAAAGTCCAGCAAAAAGAATCCAAGCAAAAATTGACTTAAGCATGCCCTTGCCAAGAGAAATTGGTTGCATGTTCCTGCCTTAAGCTTATCTCATCGCATGGCGAAAGACAAAAAGCCCTGAAAGCACTTTTGGAGCAAAGAAAGTGCTTTTTTGAGGCATGACCACAGTGGGATTCGCCCTTCCTGCATCGGCAACAGCAAAAAAGGATTCAAGATCAATTGGATGAAGCGCCACTGCAATGTCAAATAGGCCTCGATCGACTGCTTCTTTCATCGTTTCAAGTTGATATTCTGGAACATAATCGAAATGAGCAGGATCTGAGATCATCGAAGCCTCAAGGCCAAGAAAGGGATAAAGCTCCCTTTCAAGGATCACACAATCCAAACGGCCAACCACATCATTGGGCACTACTTTGGCATCCAACTCAAAAACTCCCTCTCGGCTATAGATGCAAAACGTATGGAGAGGAGGGGTTTTAAATTGCAAAGCAGGTCTTAGTGGCAAATCCCTTCTTGCCTCTCTAAAAGGCCTCTTCCCCCGAATCAGCCTGTTATAGGCCTGAATTCGAGCAAAGTCGGTAACGTAAACCAGGGTGTTGGCCTGGCCTCCAAGAAGGGCAGCATGGTAACGATGGTGGCCGTCTGCAATATAAAGAGAATGGGGAGCCAAAGCGTCCACAATCTCACGCCCCTCTTTGGAGTCGGCAGGAATCCGAAAGACGCGTGAGTGGACTCCGTGGAGATCGCTTTCTCCACCAAAATCACTCGTAAACTCATAAAGCGGTGCGCTTCGGGTCAAAGGCTCAAGGAGATGACGAAGGGGATGAGGGCAGATGGTGAAAACCGCCCCCGCCGTGTGCCCAATCGCTTGTGCCAATGCAATCCGCCCTTTGACCTTTTCATCAAAAGTTTTCTCGTGGCGGATGAAATGCCCAGTTTCATATGGAGTGACCTCTGCCGCAAGAAGCACTCCAATTCTCACTTCTTCGTGCCCCGTCGGAGCCAAATACCGCTGCTCATAAACGTAAAAAGCCGGCTCTTCGTCTGAAACCAATGCACCTTCTTTGATGAGCTTTTCCAATGCCTCAACTGGCCTTTCTCCCAAAATCACGTGGAAAACAGAAAGGGGCTCAGCCGCCAGGCGATGCCATAGAAGGCTTCCACGCTTGATCACGTCGTAGGGGGGGCACGTTACCCGGCAGACAAGCTCAGGATGAGGACGAAAGCCAATCAGCCCCGAAACAGCTACCATTTTTATACCATCCTCGCTATGGGAATATCCCCCTTTCTTCGTAAGCGACTTTGAGATTTTCTAAAGCAATCGCATAAGCCGCAATTCGATTTGAAATTCCTTTTCTTTTCGAGTATTCCATCACCTTGGCGTAGGCTTTGACCATCTTTTTTTCCAATTTTTGCTCGACCTCCTCAAGATCCCAAAACTCACTTCGCTTGTTTTGAATCCATTCGAAGTAGCTCACCGTCACTCCGCCAGCATTGGCCAAAATATCAGGAATGACATCTATCTTTTTTGCCGTAAGCACAGTGTCCCCATCTGGGGAAGTTGGGCCATTTGCCCCTTCCACAACGCACTGGACCTCAAGCCATTCGGCTTCTTTGCTTGTGATCTGGTTTTCAAGAGCAGCAGGAATAAAGATATCCGCTTTGGTTTGAAAGAACTCGTCGCGGCTGATCGGATCGCCTTCCTGGAAACCAGCAAGAGAGCCGAACTGGCGCGCATGGTTAAAAAGCTTTGCCACATCAAACCCACGCTCGTTCCGCAAATAACCTGTGTGGTCTCCAACTGCAACAACCCGCACGCCGAGTTGATCCAAGAATTTGGCAGCGTAGCTTCCAACGTTTCCAAATCCCTGAATGATCGCCCTTTTGCCTGAAAGAACAATCCCCTTCATCCGAGCCCACTCGCGAACACAAAACGCGACACCCTGCCCTGTGGCTTGCTCCCTCCCCTGCGATCCGCCTGCGTTGATGGTTTTTCCAGTCACAATTCCCCGCTGAGCGTTTTTGGTAAGGTCGTCGGACCGGTTCATGTAGGTGTCCATCATCCAAACCATGACTTGGGCATTGGTTCCAACGTCAGGAGCAGGGATGTCGTAGTCGGGCCCAATGTTTGAGCCCAAGGCATGGGTAAAGCGCCTTGTGATGCGCATGAGCTCATCTTTGCTGTGAAGGTGCGGATTGACTTTCACGCCCCCCTTTGCCCCCCCAAAAGGAATGTCCATGAGGGAGCATTTCCAGGTCATGAGGGCAGCGAGGGCCTTTACATCGTCCAAATTCACGTCTTGGTGATATCGAATGCCGCCCTTGTAGGGCCCCCGAATGTTGTTGTGCTGTATCCGATAGCCAGTAAAAATCCGCATGCTGCCATCGTCCATCCGGACTGGAAAGTTCACGATGATCTCGTTTTTCGGATGAGCGAGAATATCGGCAACATGACGAGGGAGTTGAACGACATCGGCCGCAATTTGAAGATGTTTTTGCACCGTCTCCAAAAATGAATGAGCCATTGCCTCCTCCACGCTTGAGTTCCACTTGACTCAGAATGCAGCTCGGCCTTTATCAATCAGCTCACCCGAACGCAAGGGCGAACCCATCACTTATCCCCACACACAGTCAATCAAGCAAACCAAAGACGAAAAAGCCAGGGCATCGATGCGGTCGAGCAGCCCACCGTGCCCCGGAAGTATCGCGCCGCTGTCTTTTGTGCCAGTCGAGCGTTTGATCATGGATTCGACCAAATCTCCTGCCTGGCCAGCAAGGTTTGCCACCAAAGTGAGAACCGAAAGGTGCAAAAGCGAACGCGAAATCCAAGGGTGCACGATGAGCATGCCGATGAAGCTCCCAAGGAGGCCGCCAACTGCACCCTCAATCGTTTTCGATGGCGAAATGCGAGGAGCAAGGGCATGCTTGCCAAACCACCTTCCAGCAAAATAGGCACCCGTATCAGAAGACCATGCAATGACCATTGCCAAAAGGGCCCAATCTCCCCCACCCACAAGAAACAAGGCAGGCAAAGCCGAAAGCAACATCCCTGCATATCCATTTGTTGCAAAGAGCCAAGCGAGCTGAAAGCCAGCTTGCTCCACTGGAATGGCGCTCAATAAAACAACGAGAGTTGTCAACGCAACAATCAGTAAGATTGCCAAAAAGGGAAAAACAATCGCGTGAGGATGAAGCGATTCAAAAAATGAAACACTTAAATCGGCTGATTTTTTTCCAGTTACAATTCCAGTTACAATAATAAGCGCCGAAAAAAAGGCACATAGCATTGTGGAAAAAATCCCCCAAACCATTATCAGAGAACTGGCAAGGGGAGTGGCCATCCGCAAAAGCTCATATGCAGCTCTTCCGATTGCAATCAAGCAAAAACACGGAAACACCCACTGCGGTGCACGATAAAGCATCCAGAGCAAAATCGGAATGCCGATCCCTGCTGTGGCAACCCTGATTAAGGTATTGTGAATGAAGCGATTGCGATCATCTGTAGGAATCACAGGGAGGGACATTGTAATTTTTAAAGATTTTGGTGAGAGAAAATGCGTCCAAATCGCCTTTCCCGCGACTGAAATTCGGCAATTGCAGAATAAAAGTCCTCTACTTCAAACTCGGGCCAAAGCTTGGAAGAAAAAACGAGCTCTGCATAAGCTGAATTCCAAAGCAAAAAATTGGAAAGCCTTTGCTCTCCTCCCGTTCGAATCAAAAGATCAACGGCTCCCTCTGCCATTGAAGGAAGCCGGCAATCGATCAGGGCTTCATCGATGGCCTGTGGGTGTATGACCCCTCGAAGCACTTCTTGAGCGATAAGGCGCATGCAATCGGCCAATTCCTCCCGGCCTCCATAACTTAGGGCAAGAACGAGGGTCATGCCGTCGCACCCTGAGCTTTCCTCTTCAAGGGCTCTAAGCACCTCACGCACGTGTGCCGGAAGCCTCTCCGTCCGCCCAATTGAACGCAAGCGGATGCGGTGATCGAGAATCTCTCGGCGTTCCGATATCAAAAACTCCCGCAAAAGCTCCATGAGGGCAGCAACCTCCTCTGGAGGGCGAGCCCAGTTTTGCTCGCTAAACGCGTAGAGCGTGAGCGCTTGGATACCCAAGCGACGGGCAGCTCGGACAATCCGACGCACGGCGCGGCTCCCCTCCCGGTGGCCGGCCGTGCGAGGGAGGCCCCTCAGTTCTGCCCAACGGCCATTGCCATCCATGATGATCGCCACATGTTTGGGAAGGCGCCTAAGGTCAACCAGCGGGACTTTCACTGCTTTCCTCACGGAGTGCCCTAACCATCGAGCACAGGGAAAAAGGGCAGGCAGTCAATGGCTTTCTTTGCTTTTGCCATCCAATAACCTTGACTTTTGAGTACCATGTTTTTCAAGTCCATGAGGGGCAACCCATACTACCAAATCATCGGTTGGGTTGTGGCTCTTTTTTTCGGAGGTCCCAAAGCCAAAGGGCAAATTTTTCAACCTGGCTCCCAACCGGTTGGTTCAGGCCACCCCGATGCCCTCAGCGTGCCGATTCAATCCTCTTCTGGATGCTTGCGATGCCATGGCAACTACGACGCGAGCGATGACTACGAACCCTTCGACTCGTGGCGCTCTTCGATGATGGCCAATGCCACGCGTGATCCGGTTTTTCGCGCAGCGCTTTCAATCGCAGAAGCCGATCATCCAAATGCCTCCGATTTCTGCGTGCGGTGCCACTCGCCCTTTGCGTGGTACAACGGCAAGTCAAGCCTGCCAGAACATGATCCCTCCACCGGGCGCCGCCGCTTTGCTCCTGACGAGAATCGTCTTCTCTCATCGGACCTCGATGGGGTTGCGTGCATGGTGTGCCATCGCTCGGAAGATCCTGGCGATGCGCAAATCCGAAACACGCAGCTTGTGCTTCACGATGGAGCGATGCGCTATGGGCCCTACTCCTACGAAAATGGGGTTGATCCAAGGCACGAAAGCGCTCAATCGGCCTTTCTCTCTTCAAGCCGCTTTTGCGGGCAGTGTCATGACATCGATAATCCCATTCAAGAGGGCCATTTTATCGATGCCGATGGTTCGCTTCGGGCAACGGGCGAGCCTTTCGCCATTGAGCGGACCTACACGGAGTGGGCGTGGAGTGCTTTTGCGCAACGAGGGCCCAATTACCGCACTTGCCAGGACTGCCACATGCCTGAGGTGGGCCGCCCTGTGCTTGCTGCAACCGAACTTGAGATCCTCCGCCTTCACATGAGCCGCCACGATTTTGCGGGAGGAAGCGTTTGGCAACCCCTTGCGCTCCTTTCGCTCCTCCCCCCTCAAGCCCGTGAGCAGTGGGAACCTTTGTATTGGGCTTCAAGCGAACGCTCCCGTCGCCTGCTTCAAAGCGCAGCTTCTCTTTCCCTTGTCAACCATCGCCTCATTGGGCAAAGCGCTGAGCTGGTTTTGCGGGTCACCAATCAGAGCGGGCACAAGCTCCCAACTGGCTACCCCGAAGGCCGACGCATGTGGCTTTCCATCGAGATTCGAGACGAAAGCGAACGCTTGGTGGGTGCAAGTGGCCGTTACGATTCGGAAAGGGGCCAATTGCTTCGAGATCCCCAACTTCGCACCTACGAAGTCAAGCTGGGTGAGGTCCTAAGCGATGGGTCGGTGCACGAGAGCTTCCACTTCATCCGAAACAATGTGCTCCTTCTCGATACCAGAATCCCGCCAGAAGGTTTTGCTCCCCCTCCGCGTTCCGGCGCCGAACCCCTTGGACGCAATTACCGCGAAAGCACAGGCGCTTTTCGCCACTTTGACGAAGTCCACTATCGCTTTGAAGGCCTGTGCGGAGTGGGTGAACTCAAGGCAAAAGCACGGCTCCTTTACCAAGCAAACACCCGCGAGTACATGGAATTTCTGCGCTTGCACTCCCCTCCCTCACCCCTTCCAGAGCTCGAGGGTCGGAGCTGGGGTGAAATCGCTTTCGAGCTCTGGGAAACCCATGGAGGAAAAGAACCCATCGAGATGGCATCAATCGAATGGATTCTTGGCCCTTCCCCTGCTCCTTGCGAAACCCAAGCCCCAGATGGTGGGGTCGATGGGGGCACACCCGATGCATTGACTGCCCCCCCCCCTCCTCAAACCAATGCGAAAGGTTGTGGGTGTAAGCTCAGTCAAAGCCAAAACACAACCCTTTCCATTTGGGTTATCTTTGCCATCCTCGCTTCCTTCCGGTACTTCTCAAGGCGCACCCACCAAACACCACCTACTCCAAAGCGCTGACAAAAGCGTCAAAAAGGTACGCTGAATCATGAGGGCCCGCACTGGCTTCAGGGTGATACTGCACAGAGAAGGCTTTGAGTTCGCGCGCTTCAATTCCCATGCAAGTCCCATCGTTTAGGTGAACGTGGGTGAGGGTGCATCGATCCTCAAGGCTCTTAAAATCAACAGCAAATCCGTGGTTTTGTGTGGTGATTTCAATCCGCCCTGTTCGGAGGTGCTTGACAGGATGGTTGATGCCTCGGTGGCCAAATTTCATCTTGTAGGTGCGCCCTCCCAGGGCAATTGCAAGCATTTGATGGCCAAGACAAATGCCAAAGATGGGCTTCTCCCCAAGCAAGGAGCGAATGCACTCGATTCCATACTCAACGGCAGCAGGATCCCCTGGCCCATTCGAGATCAAAATTCCATGGGGGCGAAGGGCAAGAACATCCTTGGCTTTCGCATCACCAGGGAGCACAGTGACGTGACAGCCGCGATCGACAAGGTGACGCAAGATATTGCGCTTCACACCAAAATCGAGAACGACAACATGGAAGCGTCGTTTCTTTGGTGTTCGCCCAAAAAGCCCCTCTGTCCATTCATAAGGCTCCTTGGCCCTCACCTTTGGTGTGAGGTCTTGCCCTGAGATGGGTGGTGCATTGCGGGCACGCTCAAGCAAACACTCCACCCCTTCAGTGCCAAGGGCAGCCATTTGCGCTCCCCAATCCCGGATATGCCTGGTGAGGGTGCGGGTGTCCACACCGACAATTCCCACAATCCCATGGGCAATGAGATAGTCTTCAAGGCTCCCCTTTGCCCTCCAGTTGCTGACAATCGGGCTTTCTGCATGGATGACAAAGGCGCTGAGCGCGGGGCGGATCGACTCCTCATCTTCTTCGTTGACCCCTGTGTTTCCGATGTGGGGGGCGGTCATCACCACGATTTGCCCCGCATAAGAAGGATCAGTGAGCACTTCTTGGTAGCCGGTCATTCCGGTTGTGAAAACGAGCTCACCCACTGCCGTCCCTCGAGCCCCAAAGGCCCAGCCCTCAAAAACAGTCCCATCTGCCAAAACGAGGTGTGCACGCGGCCTTGATGGGCCACTTTTCTCTTCTGGGCGAAGCATCTTAAAACCTGGCGCCCGCTCTTTTTGGCGAAGCGCTTGGTGATGCTATACCGAAAACGACGAGCCGCAACCGCAAGTGCTTTTGACATTGGGATTGTTGAATTTGAACCCTGCTCCGTAGAGGCCTTCAACGTAGTCGATTTCAGCCCCTTCAAGGTATTGGTAGCTCATCATGTCTACGTACATTGGAATGCCGTGTGATTCAAAAACATAGTCCATTTCCGTGACCTCATCTTCAAAAAAGAGGTCGTAGGTGAAGCCGGCACAACCTCCCCCGATTACCCGAA
>JANWYL010000010.1 GCA_025056955.1 Sandaracinaceae bacterium
GTGTATGACCAGAGGCGTGGTGGGGATCACCACTGAGTCTGCGAAGGGTTTATGGGTTTGGTTGGATCAATCGCTTTGGTTGGCGGGCCCAAGCCCATGGTGGGTGCGTGAAGGTGAATTGGGAGGTTATTTGCTTGTCGCTTGGCTTCTGCCGATGCAGGGCCTTGGTGATCCAACTGAATTGCAGTGGGGGTGGAGGGGCTTATGGCTTGCAAGAAGCCGTATACCACAGTGAAGATGCGGTGGGTGGGAGGTAGGCGTTTTCTCAAGGGTGTTTGAGACGATTGGAGACCATTCGAGACAAAGCAGTTAGGTGGCAGAGCCGATCGGGAGCTTTTTGGCCGTGGGACTTGCGCGTCAAACGCGGTTTAGCGCGCATGGCGAGAGACTCGAGAAAGGGCTTGGGCCTGAGAGGGATGGGCACTTGCTCGAAAAGATTCAGGAGCTTGAACGTAAGCGGCTTTGGCCTGGACTTGCGCGATCTCTCGGGTGGGAAGGATGAGGGCAGTGAGCTTGCCTCCGTAGCAACACCCTGTATCGATCCCCCAGCATTCTGCGTTGGTTTTTTCGTTTCGATCAACGCGAGGAGATGAAAGGTCATGCACTTCATGGCCGTAGATCACGTGGTAAGGCCCCTTCCATACCGTTGCCCAAGGGCGAGCGCCAGGGGGAGGACGGGAGGGATCGTCGCTTGCGACGAAACGGCCAGCGGCATCGACATAGCGCAGCCGAATCACTCTGGTTGGTATTTGTTCTGAGAGGGAGCGCCCAGGTTCGAGGCCACCGTGGACGACGATCCAGCCTGGCATCACTTCAAGCAGGACTGGAAGGCGGGCCATCCAGGCGAGGTCGTCTTTGCTGAGGGAGCGGTGCTCTGCCAATTCCTTTGGTGGAAAAGGTCGCATGGGGTTGCGGTATCGAGGGTCGATGGTCCGCCGCGCTTCGTGGCGAGCGTATCGGAGGTGCCGTTCCTCGTGGTTACCAAGCACGCAGTCTGCGCCAAGCTCGCGCACCCGTCGGAGCACTCCGATGGGATCAGGGCCGCGATCCAAAAGGTCGCCAACAAAGACCAGCCGGTCCGAAGAGCGCACCGACAACAAGCGCAGAAGCTCATCGAGCTCCTCAAGGCAGCCATGCACGTCGCCAATCACAATCGTACGTGAAGCAGTCATCATATTGATGATGGTGCGAAAAGGGGGGGTGGCGCTATCTCTTTTGAGCGCTCACAATCGATTTGTTGGAAATGTCGGAAGATCGCTTGAACCTGCTTTTGCGCGAGCTTCGTGCCTTTGTTGCCCTAAGGGGGTGGGAGCCTTTTCACGATCCAAAGAATTTGGCGATGGCGATTGCTTCTGAGGCCGGGGAGCTTTTGTCGGAGCTTCGGTGGGTGCGAAATGAAGATGCAGATGCCCATTGCCAAGGGCCTGCCAAATCCAAGGTGGCTGAGGAAATCGGCGATGTGCTGATCACTTCGTTGCTTTTTTGCGATCGGGTGGGCCTCGACCCAATAGAAGTGGTGCGTCAAAAAATGCAAAAGAATGCGCAAAAATATCCAATCCCAGGCAAACCGAAGGAGGGTGATGGCTAAGGGCCTTTGCAGGACTTGGCACTCTGGGTTTCGGCTGGGGATGGCTTTGGAAAAGGCAAAACACCTTTGGCGGAAAAAACCACTTATCGGGACGCTGCTTGTTTGGACCTTGATTTTGGGTTGCGCAGACTACGAGCGCTTTCGCACAGATGAGGAACATGTGTTCAGGGGCACGGTGATTGGGGAAGGAGCGGCCTCGTTCATTCGGAGGGGTTTTCCGGCGGGTAGCCGAATGGAGCTCGAGTTTGATCCGAATGCGATAGGGCAGCCTGTGGTCGGTGCTTTTCGTGTGATCTCGCCGGATGGCTCGATGTTCATTGGGCAAACCCCCCTTGAGTCAGTGGCTGCCTTGGCTCACGATGCCCTGAGTGAACTTGTGATTCCAGGGGCCAGCCGGATGCGGACTTTTTTGCTCTTGGGGAGGCCAGGGATGGGCCGATTGGCAGGGCGGGAGGTAGTGGTGTTTGTGACTTTGCTTAAGGATGGTGGCATCGAGGTGCGCGTTCTTGCTGGCACGGGAGATGAGTCGCGGGGGGATGTGTTTGGAGTGTTCCGCCTTTTCCGTGAGAGGCGCTAGATTATCGCTGGATTGGACATGAGCCTGCATGAACCTCAAGCTTCTAAGCCATTGAGCACCAAACGAAGGCTCCCTCATCTCGCTTTTGCCACTCCCCGGAAGCTTCCAAAGGCCAGCACCTTGCCTGGCCGAGTGGTGGTCTTGGACATCGCCTTTGCCGCGGAGGGAACGGGAGCAGGCTTTGAGAAGGTGACGTGGCGCTTCATTGCAGATCTCGGTGAACGCCTTGCTGCATGGGTTGATCATCACGACCACGTGATGCATGCCCGTTTTGCCGATGATCCGCGCTTTGTGCTTGCCAAAAAGTCCGATTTCGGCTCTTGTCCTGAAATGATTGGGCCCGAGCTGGTCGAAAGGGTTGGTGAGGTGGACACCATTTTGTGCCATGGCGATTTCGATGGGCTTTGCGCGGGGGCCAAGTGGATTCTTGGCGGGGTTGAGCCCTATCCAGGTGCTGACGCCGATGCCCGTGCGATTGACACAAGGTTGGGTGAAGCAAGCCCAACTGCCCAGCGCATTGAGCGCGCTCTGAAGGTGCGCCCGAAAGACGATTTGCTTCGCGCAAAAATCATCCATTACCTTGTGGGTGCTTGCGAGGATCCCAAAGCATTTGTGGCGGAGCTTGAAGCAATGGGTGCGGAGGCCCTCGCTTTCGAGCAGAGGGCGAGGGCCCTTTCTGAGCGCTTTGAGATCGATGGGCCGATCGCTTTTTGCGATGCCCGGAACTCAGAGCCTTTTGACAAAACAGCCCTTCTTCTTTTGGGGCAAGAACGCGCCCTGATTTCCGTGGTGCTTGATGATCAAAGCCTGACAGTTGCAGCGCCTTTCAATAGCGGGATCAACTTGATTGAGATCCTCGGCCTAAGTGGCGGCATGCCAACGCGGGTCTCTCTTCGTCCATCGAGCGCAAAGGAGGTCATGGAAAAGCTTAGGGCCTGGGCCTCCGTGGGGTCGACGAAATGAAGGTCTGTGAAAGTTGGCAGGGCTCTTTGCCAAATGCACAATCGGGTGTTTGGGTGTGGGATGTGGCATGTGGATTAGGTGCGATTTCCAAAGAATTGGGAGGAAGGCCCGCCACAACCACAAAAATCGAATGGTATTTGAGTGTACCGAGAGGGGATCACCCATGATGCCAAAGGTGTGGCCTTGTGCGTTTTTCCAAAAAAATGAGGGGTGTGCGCGGGTTGGCGCCAATTTCACCCATTGGCTTGGGGTGGGGATGGGGTTGTGGCTGCTCCTTGGGGCTGTATCGGCATCGATTGCTTCCAGGCTTCTGGCTCAAATCGCTCAGTTTCCGATCATTCGGGTTGATGAAATCCGACCAGGGATGAGGGGATATGGGCTCACAGTGTTCAAAGGCACAGAGCCAGAGCGCTTCGAGGTTGAGGTGATCGATGTGCTCCACCGATTCCGACCTGACCAAGACCTGATTTTGATTCGCACTTCGCACCCCATATTGAGCGATGCCCCGACCGTGGCTGGGATGAGCGGGAGCCCGATTTTTATCGATGGCAAGCTTGCCGGGGCCTATGCCTATGGCTGGCTTTTTGGCCGTCACCCGGTGGCCGGAGTCACGCCGATCGAAAACATGCTGAGAGAGCTGGCTCGAAAGCCTCGTTCCACCCCTCCTCCTCTGCTTCCCCTTCAAAGCACCCGCCCCCGAGGTGAAGATGCCCTTTCTGAGGTTCACTTGCACCAGCGCTACCGCCCCTACATTGGAAGCGCCCCCTGGCATGCCTATGCGGCCCTTGAGGAATTGCGTGCGAGCCGTCGCCCTCTCGATTCCGAATCTGGGCTCGTGCCTCTTGCGACTCCTCTTTTGGTTGGAGGTCTTGTGCCAGAGGTGATTGCCGAGTGGCGCGAACGACTGGCTCCTTTGGGGCTTGAAGTGCTTCAAGGCGGGGGCAGTGCCCCTTCTCAGGGCTCAGGCGCTTCACGCTTCGTTGATGGGGGGGTTTTGGCCGTGACCCTTGCCCGCGGTGATGTCACAAGCACTGCAATTGGCACTGTCACCCACGTTCAGGGCCAGAAACTCATCGGCTTTGGCCACCCCATGATCGAAGGGGGCGAAGTGGGCTTGCCGACAGCCCCTGGCCGTGTGCTTCACATCCTCGCAAGCTATCAGCGTTCTTTTAAGATCGCTGAGGCCCTCGATCCCCTTGGGGTCATGACCCAGGACCGACAAGCGGCTGTGGTGGTCGATACCTCACTCAGGGCATCGATGATTCCTGTGCGCCTTCGCATCTCTGGCCTTCCCCCAGAGCAGCGGAGTGAGTGGCGTTTTGAAGTGGCTGACCATCGCGTGCTTACGCCAATGATTCTTGGTGGGGCCATTCGAAGCGCGGTTCAATCTGTGGCTTCTGACCTAAGCGATGTCATGTTTGAAGCGAAAAGCCGGGTTGAAATCGATGGGCTACGCCAGCCCTTTGAAGTCATCGATCGTGGTTTTTCGCCTTTTGGGGCTGCCCATCCCGATGCGCTTTTGCGGCTTCGGGCCTTTGATGCGATTGAACTTGCCTACTCCAATCCCTTTCGAGAGGCTCGCATTCGCTCGATATCGATCGACCTCAACCTGCGCTATGGGCGCGAGAGTGCTGAAATCATCGATGCTTCTATTGAGGCCCCAGAGGTGGACCCTGGAAAGCCCATCGAGGTGCGCATTCTTTTCCGTCGATGGCCTGGGCACGAAGAGGTGCGCCGCTTTCGGATTGAAGTGCCAGCCCATGTGGCAGGCGAGACAGTTCAACTGCTCGTCGATCCAGGGGATGAGGTGGAGCTCGAACAGGCTGAGGCGCGCAACCTCGACGAGGCCGCTGAGCTGATCCGGCGCCGCTATGGGCCAAGTGAGCTTGTTTTGTCGATGCGCATCCGGGGCCGAGGCCTCCGCGCGCCAGGTTTTGTGATTGGCTCCGTCCCCTCATCGATTCTCGATGCCATGCAAAGCGCTGTGGATGCCGACCGCATTCGCCCATTCGCGATCCACCGCCGTTGGATTTTTCCAATGCCTTTTGTGCTAAGTGGGAACGCACGCCTGGAATTCGCCGTTCGGCGCCTTTCGCGCTAGGCCTGAGCCGGAGCTTGTGATGAAGCGCTGGTTGGTTTTGGCGATTGGTTCGCTTTTGTTTTCGCTGGCTTTTGCCCTGGTCTTTGGCGAAAAGAGCCGTGTGGCAGCGGTCTCGACACGGGCCTTTGAATTCGATGAAGCCTCCTCTTTTGCAGGGGGCGAGCTCCGCGATGCCGCAATTCGGTCTTCCGGTGAGGTGGTTGCCTCTGTGGGCGTCGAGCGGGTGAGCTTGCCGCCTGAAGTGGGCCTTGTGTTGAGCGTTGCCCGAGGCAGCGATGGCGTGGTGTACCTCGGTACCGATGACAATGGCCGAATTTACCGGGTGCTCAAAGACCGGGTGGAGCTTTTTGCTGAGACAGGGCAACTGCTTGTCACGGCCATGGCCCTTGCTGAAGATGGGACGCTTTATGCGGCAACCCTCCCTGAGGTGCGCATCCATGCGATAACGACCCGTGGCCCCTCTGCTCCCCAAGTTCGCGAGCTTGTGTCTTTGGCCGAGGCAGCCCTTCGCCTGAGGCCTTCTCCAGATGGGGGGCTTGATGCCGGCACGGTGGGCAAAGCCCCTGATGGAGGTGTGGCGGAGGGCATTGGCCCTGCGGTCGTGGAAGCGGTCTGGGATCTCCTTTGGGATGGCCGCACGAAGCGGCTTTACGCGGCAACCGGGCCAGAAGGCCAGCTTTTTGCCATCGACACCCAGGGCCAGGTGAGCCTCCTTTGGGATGCGCCAGCGGCCCATCTTTTGAGCCTTGCGCTGGCTGAAGACGGAAGCCTTTTTGTCGGTACAAGTGACGATGCGGTGGTGGCCAGGGTGCGTGGGCCAGGTCGCGTGGAAATTGTTTGGGATTTTCCTGGAAACGAAATCACTGCCCTCGCCCAAAGAGACGGCATCCTTTACGTCGCATCTAACGAGTTCTCTGAACCGCCGCCTCCTCCCCCTCTCAAGCGCGGAAGCGGGGGCAGGGCCCAGCGTCCCCGGCCGGGCAAAGGCCGCGTGTGGCTGCTCGGTGCTGAAGGTCGCCCCGAACGCATCTGGTCAAGCGATGAGGCGCACGTGACCCGCCTTGAGGCGGCACAAAACCGCGTGCTTTACGCTGCCTTGGGGCAGCAAGGGCGCATCGTGCGCATCGAAGCCGACCGGAGCCACAGCATCTGGATCGATGTCGACGAACGGCAGGTTTTGGCTTTGGGCCTCACCGCAAGCGAGCCCTTTTTCATTACAGGCGACGGTGCGGCCTTTTATCGCGTGCGTCCGGGAATTCCCTCGCGGCCCCAATGGACGAGCAAAGTCCTCGATGCTGAGTTCACCGCCCGCTGGGGAGGGGTGCAGTGGCGCGGAAGCGGGCGCATCGAAGTCCAGGGCCGCTCCGGGAACACGGAGCGACCAGATGAAAACTGGAGTGCCTGGAGTGCTCCCATCGATGCGCCAGGTCCCTTATCGATTCCACCAGCCCGTTTTGTGCAGCTTCGCGTGACCCTTGCTTCTCCAGACGCAGTCCTCCGTGCCCTCACCCTCTACTACCTTCCCCAAAACCAGCGACCTGTGCTCTCTGAAGTCACGGCAAAGGTGCGCCGACGCCAAGAAGGTGAAACGCCATTGCCGTCTCCCCAAATACCTCTCAGCTGGAAGGTGGACAATCCAGACGGTGATCGCTTGCGCTTCCGCTTGCGCTTTCGGGAGGAAACGCAAAGCGTGTGGCGGGACATCTTGCGGGAGGGTGAAGTGCTCAGTTCAACCGAATACAACTGGAACACCATCGCCCTCCCTGATGGTTACTATGTTGTTGAAGTGGAGGCGAGCGACGAGCCATCCAATCCCGACCAATACATCTTGCGCTCACGTCTTGCGAGCGAGCCGATCTTGGTCGATAACACCCCCCCTCAAATTCTCGATATCGAAGTGCGCAACACCCGAATCCGGGGAAGGGTGCGCGACGGCATGGGTCCAATCACCCGTTTAGAGATTTCAATCGATGGCGGCGAATACCGTTTGATTTTTCCAGAAGATGAGCTTTTTGACTCCCGCGAGGAACGCTTTGACATCGATGTTCTGGCCATCACAACCCTCGCTCGTTTCCTCGTTCCTGGTTCTCATATCGCTTCCATTCGCGCCTTTGATGCCGCTGGAAACTCTGCATCGGCAGAGCTTTCTTTCACCATTCCTCAAACACCCACCCAAGTCCAAAGGGGAACGGGGCGCTAGCCAAAATCGGTGCACCACCTATCGGGCATGCTTCCAATTTGGAGGCGAAATGCTTTCCTCTGCCTGGCTCACCCGCACTTTTTAGGGTGATTGATATCGGTTAAAGGGATCTAGCTTGGTGAACGGTGATGGGGATAAAGAGTGCGTATCGTGTTGGAGAAGAAGATGGTGCGCTTTCCCATTGAGCTCACCACCTTTGCCTCCTTTGGAAGGATTGGATGCATTGTGTGATTCCAAAAGGGATTTTGGCTTTTTTGAACCCTGGGTGTTTGAATCGTTTTGGGTGAACGCTCAGGCTTTCCTCACTGTGCGCCGTTCGATGCGCTTTTCGTGTTTTCCAACGACCACGCGGTGCACGTAGATGCTTGGGGTGTGGACTTGATCCGGAGGAATGGCTCCAACTGGAACGAGCTCTTCCACTTCAGCAATTGTGAAGCGGCCAGCCATTGCAGCCAAGGGATTGAAGTTGCGTGCGGCCAGGCGGTACTGGAGATTGCCCATCGGATCCCCTCGCCACGCCTTGACCAGCGCAAAATCTGTCCGAATCCCTCGCTCGAGCACGTAGAAGCGCCCATCGAATTCCCGCACTTCTTTGCCTTGGGCGGCAAGGGTGCCGTAGCCTGTTGGCGTGTAAAAAGCCGCAATGCCCGCTCCCCCTGCCCGCAGCCTTTCGGCAAGCGTTCCCTGGGGCACAAGCTCGACCTCAAGCTCGCCTTCCAAAAACTGCCTTTCAAATTCCTTGTTTTCGCCCACGTAGCTCGAAATCATTTTTTTGATCTGGCGATTGCGGAGGAGAATACCCAACCCGAAATCGTCAACCCCGCAGTTATTTGAAACGATGGTGAGGTTTTTCGGTGAACCTTCTTTTTTGAAGCGCTCAGCCAGCGCTCCAATGCACAACTCGGGAATGCCACACAGCCCAAACCCACCAGCGGCAATCGTCGCACCGTCTGGAATGTCTTTCACTGCTTCAAGTGCGCTTGGAAGCACTTTGTTCATGCTTTGCTCCTAGCACCAAAAAGGGGAGCTTTGCAATCGAAGCCCCTTCCAACCAATCGAAAGCCGGGAAGGGACCCTGACCACACAAACCAAATGAGAACCCCCCCTTTTTTCCTTAGGCAGTGAGTCGATTGACCCGCCTCCGTTTTCCTGTGTAAAGCAAGTCCATTGCTCCAGAGATCTGAAATCGGACGACGTCAAGCGAAAAGAAAGCCTCGATATTGGTTCGCTGGAGTTGAAGTGGGTTGGTGCGGGCTGTGATGGGGGCGTTGTTCGTCATGAAGGCGAAGCGATACCCCGCCCGCCGAATTGCGCGGGCTGCGCGCGCCGAGTAGGTATGCTCCTCACCGCCAACCCAACAATACACGTATACTTTCCGCCCAAGCTTTTCTTGGAGATCGTCTCGGGCATGCACGATCTCGTCTTCGATTTCTTCATCACTCACTTCCGCTGTCATGCGCCGATGGGTGCGGGTGTGGCATCCAACCACATGGCGCTTGCTCATTTCCCGGAGCTCTTCCCAGGACATGGCGATCCGACCATCGGCGTAGGATTCGTCCGGGACGATCTGATGGGACCTGGCAAAGGCCAGTTGCTCAGACGGAGGTGAGTCGATGAAGGCCACCGGCACAAAGAACCAACCAGTGAATCCGTATTTTTCGAGAAGAGGGACAGCCACCTCTCCATTCGAACGCAGACCATCGTCGAAAGAGATGATGAGCCCCGGCTTCTTTTTGTGCCATTTACCACTTCTGAAGAAGCTCTCGAGGTCGTTGTAACTGACATCGGAAAAGTGCCTTGAAAAAAAGCGCAACTGCTCTTCTAGCCCATCGGCCAAGCTCTTAGGAGTGCCGTGATAGTTGATTGCCCGGATATATGAGCCACGGGTGATCAGCGCCTGTGCTTTGAGCAAGGCATGGCTTAGCTTCGTGACTTCAAAGGCACGTGCCAAAAGACGCTTGCTTTTGGGAATGCGTGAAGCCTGCATTTCCATCGCTGCTCCTAAAAGAGAACATACAAAAAGGGAGAAACTTCCCCTTCTTCCTCCTCGATCGAGTGTGCCAATCCTGCAATGCGAGCAAATTCACTGGCCAAAGCGGCAAGCTCTGGTTTTCTTCGTTCTCTCCACATTTGCTCAAGTGCTTGGGCGAGCTCTTGGGAGTTAAGACACGAAGGGGCTTCGAAATCAGATGGCTTCATGCTGCGTGAAGCCCTCTCAACAAAATAGCTTTGACACGAAGCATCGGGCTTCATGGGAAAGGGGAGGCGTCCTCTGCTCTCATTTGTTGGGCCATGGGGAGGAGCCGGGCTTCGTACAATTGTTCGAGCAAACGCAATGCCTCTTTTTGACTTTCAATCGAGCTCATACTTTTCCCTCCAGTTTTCGTCATCTTCAAATTGGGGCTGCTCGTTTCGGTAAAGCAGGCAGTCCTCAAGCACGAGGAGATCCATTTCCGTTCGCATAAAGCAACGGTAGGCGTCGAGAGGCGTGCAGACGATGGGTTCTCCTCGCACATTAAAGGAGGTGTTTACGATCACACCATAACCGGTGATGGCCTCAAAGGCCTTGATCAAGTCGTAGTAATCTGGGTTATCTTCCCTCCTCACCGTTTGAATTCGTGCGGAATAGTCGACGTGAGTTACAGCAGGGATATCGGAGCGCACTTGGTTGATCACGGGAAGCATGTCGTCGTCACCCCCTCGGAAACGCTCAAGATCCATCGGCTTGCACCTTTCTTTTTTCACTGGAGCGACCAAGAGCATATAGGGGCTTTCGACATCCATTTCAAAATACTCCGACACCCTTTCGAGCAGCACTGAGGGGGCGAATGGACGGAAAGATTCGCGATACTTGATTTTGAGGTTCATCACCGATTGGGTGTTGGGGTTGCGGGGATCACCGAGAATCGAACGTGCTCCAAGGGCACGTGGGCCAAACTCCATGCGATTTGAAAACCAACCGACGATTTTCCCATCAGCAATCGCTTGGGCCACAAGACGCAGGCGCTCGTCGCGATTTTGGATGTGATGATAGGGATAACCTTTGCGATCGAGCATCGCTCGGATCGACTCAGAGCTATAGGATGGACCAAGAAGACTGCCCTTCTGGCCGTCTCTTCCCGGTTGAATTTTTCGCTTCTCTCCAAAATAGAGATGGTGAACGAGCAATGCGGCTCCTATTGCTCCTCCTGCATCCCCAGCTGCAGGCTGAATCCAAATCTGATCAAAGATTTTTTCCGCAAGCAACTTCCCATTTGCAACGCAATTGAGTGCCACACCACCTGCCATCACCAAGTTGCGTTCACCTGTTGACTTGCGCAAATGACGAGCTGTTCGAAGCACGACTTCTTCGGTGATTTTTTGAACAGAAGCGGCGAGATCCATTTCCCTTCGGGTGATCCGGCTTTCTGGCTTTCGAGGTGGCCCATCGAAGAGGGCATGAAAGGCTTCGTTGGTCATCACCTTTCCGTCAAGGTAACCGAAATAGTCGGTGTTTAGGCGATATGAGCCATCCTCGCGGATATCGATGAGGTGCTCTCGGATGCGACTGTAGTAGCGAGGCTCTCCGTATGGGGCGAGGCCCATCAACTTGTACTCACCAGAGTTTACCTTAAAGCCGCAAAAGTATGTCATGGCGCTGTATAGCAAGCCAAGAGAATGTGGATAGTTGATCTCTGCAAAAAGTTCGATGTTTTCATCCTTTCCCACACCAAGACTGGTTGTGGCCCACTCACCAACACCATCCATTACCAAGATGGCAGCAGAGGTGAAGGGAGATGGGTAGAAGGCGCTTGCAGCATGGGCCATGTGGTGCTCGCAGAACAATACCTTTCCAACCTTGCCGAGGCTCCCAATCGCTTGACGCACGTAATCGTTCACCCACATCTTCTTTCCCAATATCCCTAAAGCACCATCGATAAAAACCTCCTTTCCTCTTGGTGCTACCGCAAGGGCATTGTGGACGAGACGATCGAAGGTGAGGAGGGGGTTATCGTAAAACGCAACCGCATCCAATTCGTCTGCTTCGATAAAAGCCTCTTGAAGGCAGTAATTGATCGCTTGCTTTGGAAAACGTGGATCATGCTTTTTTCTGCTGAAACGTTCTTCTTGTGCTGCCGCCACAATGGAGCCATCAATGGTTAACGCGGCTCCTGAGTCATGATAGAAGCCGGAGATACCAAGAATTATCTTTCCCATAGTGCACTTACCTTCTTTTCAACTGAAACTGAGATTGAGACCAAGCACTTTTTCAATTGATTTTTTCAACGATTCTGCAAGAACGCGGTGGCCCTCCGGAGTAGGGTGGATGTCTTTTTCAAAGCGAAAAGCGCGCCGCACCTCTGGGGGATAGGCCCAAAAATCAGGGAGGGGATCGTGCAGATGCACGCCGAGTTCTTCGGCTACCTCCTCAAAGCGCCTGCGGTAGGGGGTTGCGTCACAGCTTTCTTCGATGTGGTAATAAAGCGGGATTGGCATCAAAATCACCCGCTCCTTTTGACCATATTCCTCCACCCACTGGCGGAGAATGGCTTTCATGAGTAACCAAGCAGGGTGATCTGGTGAGTCATATTCGGGAAATGGTTGGTAGTGGGTGAGCTTGTGGACGAAATCCTTGATTCCAAGCTGGTTGATCACCCGTCGAATCAATTCAAATCGCCCTCCGCGCTCAACGTATGGTTGTTCTTCGGGGGGCAGTTCGTCCTCTCGCAACGCCTCGCGCTTGGGCGGACAACCTTTAAGGACGAGCTTATCACCCTCTAAAACGAAATAGGGCTTTGCGAAAAGAACCCTTCTTCCTTCTTCATCGAGATACCTCCGATACCGGGCCACGATGCGGCGAATGTTTTCGACCAAAACGGCGATCACCATCACGTCGTGTTCGGTGTCACGAGCAAACTCGCGCCAAATCAAATAGTGCTGATCGCTTCCCGTTCCTGAAACACCGAAGTTGTAAACCTCAAGGCTCGGGATGAGTTTTTCGATGATGTCTGTGTAACGCTTCCCGTTTGAAACCCCATCTCCTGCTGTGAAAGAATCACCAAACACGAGCACTCGCTTCTTCTGAGGATTGCGCTCCCTCATGAACTCATGGTTGGAGCGAAATCCCATGCGATTCGTTTGGACAAGATAACCCCCACTCTCATGAGGAATGCGCACCTTCAGGTTGGGGATGAACTTGTAAGCAATCAGAGGGTGGTACTCGAAAAGCTGATGGTGCGTCATGATAAACCGTATGGCGGAGAAGCCACCTCCCTATTCGATGCTGGAGCTTACCCTTGTGTTCAATTCCATGCATGCTTTTCTTTGGTTTTCAAGCCAAGCGCGCATTGGTCAAAGGCGCGATGAAATAACTGGTGGCTTTGTTCGCTCAGCCGATCCATGAAAAGGCGATGCCGACTCATGGAATTGCTCTTTTTCTCCATCTCCTTGGTGCGCTTCTTTGGATAGGGGGCACGACTGCCCTCAGTGTGCTTGGGCTGGGAGCACAGGCTGAAAACCAAGAAGAGCACTCGATTTTCCGAGCGATTCGCAGGACACTCCGTTGGGTGGCCACGCCAGGCCTTCTTCTCGTTTTTATCGGTGGGCTTGCCATGGTCATTCCTGGCTGGTCTGCCTACCGTTCGATGGGTTGGCTGCATGCAAAAATAGGCTTGGCCTTGCTTTTGGCGGGTGGGCATGGGATCATGCTCCGCCGCTTGCGCCTGATGGAGGAGCAGAAGGCAAAGCTCCCTTCGGGTTTTTTTGGCCTTTGGGCTGTGCTTTTTGCAGGAGGCGCACTCCTCTTTTTGGCTTTGGCCCTGTTTCGACCCTTCTAGGCTTGGTCCTTGTGTTCCTAGGGGCTACAATGTGAAAAGGCCAAGATGAAACAAATGAGAAGGCTCTTTTTTCTCTGCACTGTGCTCTTGGGATGCGCTCCTTCGAAGTTGACAACCGTTCAAGGTGAGGTGAGGGTTGAGGCGATGGGCGCCACCTCCTCTTTGCGTTTTGAAGAACGAACGAGAATTGAGGCGGGCGGTCCAGGGGGAGCGATTCGCGGAAGCTGCCTGATTCGCAGTGGGATTCTTGTGACCCTCGAGAGGCCTTCTCCTCAAGAGGGGAGGGCACTTTCGACTTTTTCCATAGAAACTCCGGTTGGTGAGGCCCCCCTAGGCAGAATCACAGCTTTGCTTGGAAGGGAAAGATTTGGAGGGAGCTGCGTGCTCGATGTGGCTTCAGCTTCCTTCGAAGGGGAGAAAGTCCGCGTCGTTGGCAGAAACTGCCTCATCAGCCACGGAGAAGAAGAGGCCAGAGCCTTTTTCGACCTTCGCTTTGAGGGATGTCATTTTCCAACTGAATGAAGTTCATTTTGGGTGAATTGGTTGGGTGCTTTCTGCTTTGATTGTCAACGCTTTGCCTGACCAGGTGTGGACCTTCAAGGTGCTTCCGTCGCTCAAAAGGGTGATGCTCCCTTCTTGATCGGTGCGGAGAAGAAGGGCTCCGTGGCTTTCCCACCTTTCAATGACTTCCTGGTGGGGGTGACCGTAAGGGTTTCCGTAACCCACGCTCACCACTGCAAGTTTTGGTTGCAGGGCGCGAAGAAGGGGGTTGGTGCTCGAGGTGCGGGAGCCATGATGAGCCACCTTGACCACATCAACCTTTCCAATCGATGGAGCGAGGCGGCTTTCAGCCAGCGATTCGACATCTCCAAGAAAGACAAAGGTGTGCAAACCAAAGCTCATCCGAATAACCAGCGAGTTGTCATTCCAGCCAAGGCCTGGATCAAAGCGGGGGCATGGGTGAATCAGGTCGACTGTGAGTGCACCTTGTCTGATTGGCTTTGCACAAAGGGCCTCTGGTGTTTCAAGGGGGACGAGCATCCCCCCAAGCCGTCTGGCCCAAATGCCATCTGGGTGCTCGGCACTTGCTTGGCCGTTATCCCAAATCGAGCGGATGACAACGCGTCGGGTGAGGGTTGAAAAGCCTCCGATGTGATCTGGGTGGGGATGGGTGAATACCGCGACATCAATCGCTTTTTTCCTTCGCGCAGAGAGAAGCTCGGCGATTGCCTCACCCGCATCTTGGCGCCAAGGTTCTTTTGGCGGACCTGCGTCGATCAACCAAATGGATCCATCCGGCATATCGATGAGCGCCGCATCTCCTTGGCCCACGTCAAGGTGTTGGATTCGGAGCATGCCTTTTGGTTGTTCCAAGCGAACGACGATCTCTCCGCATGCGCCAACCAAAAGGCAGATGGCAAGGACGATGAGCCGTTGCTTGAAGCCATGAAGCAAAATCAACCCTGCGCACCCAATCGAAATCGCAAGCAGCTCAATTGAGCTAAGAGGGGGCAAGGTGAAACCATGGGAGCCAAAAGTGGAAGCAATTGAGTAAAAGGCGCGGACCAGAAGCTCGGTCAGGGTGGCTGAAAGGGGGCTCAGCTGTGGGATGAGCCAAGCGATAAGCGCGTGGATCGTGCCAATTGGAAGTAAGAGATTTGCCACCACAGGCACTGCGATGGCATTTGCAACCACCGCAAAACAAGGTGAGGAAGCGAAAAATGCGATTGAAATCGGTAATGTGGCAATTGTTGCGCGAAAGGTTGATCGGAGCAGGGAATAAATTGGTGCATACCAAGGTGATGGTGAGGGATGGTTGAAAGCCGAGTCAGCAATTGTTGGCTCAAGCACAACCAGAGTTGAGACAATCGAGAGGAGAAAACCAGGGCTTTGGGCCATGCGGGGGTTCAAAGAGACGGTGCCAATGGCCACAAGGCCGGTGATGGCAAAGGGTGAGGGGCGCCGCCCGCAGCAGGCAAGGATCCAGCCCAAGGAGGCGCTCCATGCCGCTCGCCATGCCGAAGGAGAACCACCAGCAAAGGCAGCGTAGAGCGGTGCCAAAAGGGCCCCCACAGCCCAGGCGGGGCGACGGGGATCGATGCGGCGCGCAATCCATTCGATGCGGCGCAGCAAGTGGCTGAGGAACCCAACCACAGCCCCAACAATCAGGATGACGTGCATGCCAGAGACGGCGATCACGTGGGAAAGTCCTGCCCTTTGAATTTGATGAGAATCTGTGGGGTCGATTGCGGGATCTCCCAAAACGAGCGCAAGCACCGTGCCTTCGACATCGGCTGCAAGGCTTTGGCGGATGCTCGTTCGAAGGCTTTCTCGCAGGCGCTGCCAGAGGGCAATCCAGTCGGATTCAGAGGAGATGCTTTCGATGCGATGGATCCTGAGCCAAGGGATGCCAAGGGGTGCTTCAAGCCGAAAGGCAAGGCTTTCGTTACGGAAGGGAAGGGGTGCCTTGACGGTCGCCCGGAGGTGAATGCGGGCGCCAACCGGTGCTTGGATCGATGCCCATGCTTTTTGGCTTGGGAGCGCTTGGGGCTCGGCTTTTTCGATGTGCAGCAACACACCCCGCCGGCGGTCGCTGGCTTCCACCCGCGCCCATAGCTCGACTTCGTCCAAAGCCGCTTGGCTTTGGGGTTGAGGCACCGAAGCGCAAAAAGCCAGTACAAAAAGAAGAGGGCCAAAAAAGGCTTGCGGCCGCGAAGCGATTGAGGAGGCGCCCAAAAGAAAAAGCGAAGCAATGCCCAAGACGCCAAGGGGAGCCCAAGGGGCCCAACTGGGAGGCGCAAAAAGCACACCAAGCAATGCGCCGCTTCCAAGCCAAAGGGGGTAGTGGGAAAGCGAAGGGGCCAGAAGAGAAGAACGCATTGGGGCAGCCCCCATCGCTTTTCATTGGCCGTGCCGGAATGGTGCAAAGCGATTTTTGGGAATTTTTAAAACTCAGCTGGCGTCCTGGCGGAAAAGGTGCATTTTCCCGCCACCCGAGCGAGTGGGCTGTTTTGGCAGTGCGCTTTGCCCTTCCTCAATCAGAGCCCCATGTTTGCGATTGAAAGCCGCACCCTTTTTCTTCCCCACCGCCCTGGCCTACGGTCGAAAACCCCAGGCAGGGCAGTGCCGCATTCGATGCACCTTCCCTTGGCGTCAAGGCGGTAGGCGAGAATTTCATACCAATCCCGCACGATGAGAGCACTCCCACACCCTGCGCAGTACGTGGTCTCACCTTCAGGGTCATGCACATTCCCAACATATGCATAAAGCAACCCTTCTTCTTGAGCGATCCGCCGGGCTCGACGCAGGGTGGATGGAGGGGTAGGGGGCACGTCCATCATCCGAAAATCTGGGTGAAACGCGGTGAAGTGGATGGGTACACCTGGGTGAAGCGCTTCACGCACCCAGGCGCAAAGCGCGTGGATTTCAGCATCAGAGTCGTTGTACCCAGGAATGAGGAGGGTTGTGATCTCGGTCCAGACCTTTGTTTCTTTGACAAGGTAAACGAGGGTTTCTTTGACGCGCTCAAGTTCGCCACCGCAAACCTTTTTGTAGAAACTTTCGGTAAAAGCCTTGAGATCGACGTTTGCGGCATCGATTTTGGCGTAAAGATCACGCCTCGCTTCTTCACCGATGTAGCCGGCTGTCACAGAAACCGTGCGGATGCCAAGGGCATGGCAGGCATCGGCCACATCCATTGCATACTCAAGGAAAATCGTTGGGTCATTATAGGTGAACGCAACGCTTGAACACCCTGTGAGATGGGCAACTCGCGCAATGGATTCGGGAGATGCTTCTTCTGAGAGGGTTTCGATCTCACGCGATTTTGACATCTCCCAGTTTTGGCAAAACTTGCATGTGAGGTTACACCCTGCCGTGCCAAAAGAAAGCACGCTTGTTCCTGGGAGGAAATGCGCAAGGGGCTTTTTCTCGATGGGGTCGATGCAAAAGCCAGAGGAACGGCCGTGGGTCGTGAGCACAATGTGATCCCCTTGGTGCTCACGGACGAAGCACAAGCCTTTTTGGCCGTCTTGGAGCTTGCAGTGGCGAGGGCAAGCCTCGCATCGCAGCCGGCCATCAGGTTCGCGGCGAACGTACTTTGTGATGTAAGGCTGCTTTTCTACCGACATGAGGCGATTCTCCCAATTCCACCATCCTAAGCATCGGTTGTTTTTTGGCATCGGTCGTTGGAAGCGTTGCCTTACGCAAAAAGGTGGCGGTGGCCAGGGCCGTTTGGACGGGTCCAAGGAGCGGGGTCGCGAATCGAGTGGGTGCTAAAGCGTTTGAGGGTGATGTGTTCATCCCAAAAGTCTGGGGGGAGCCCTGCCTTTTGTTTGAGCGCTCGAAGGAACTCGATGGGTTTAGGGAGCTTTTCCCACACCGAAGGCAAAAAGAGGGCCCGACGTTCTTTGCCTTTTGGCGGGTTGTGGGACAAAAGAAGGCCGTCTTTGTGTGGACGCAATCGCTCCAAGGCTTCTTTTTCACTCTGCACAACCAGGGGCTCAAAAGGGGAAAGCAAGGAAATCTCCACTTCGAGTTCTCCAAGGTGCTTTGGCTCAAGGGGTGCCGCACGCGGGTCTTCAAAGGCGGCTTGCTCTGCGCTTTGACGAATGCCTTGGGCAAGCGGCAAGCCAGCAAGGCTTCCAATACAGCCGTGGAGAAAGCGCTCATCCGAGCCAGGGGGATGGCGGTAGAGGGTGACAAAGACCGGTTGGACTTGTGAAAGGAAGGGGTGAGATGGAGGGGGGGGTGGTGGAGCCACACCCAATCGTGCAGCGATCGATTGGCGCACAAGGGCAATGGCTTCGCGAGCGGCCTCAGGGGGAATCATGCGCGCCCCTTTTCCTGAGGGTATCGGAGTACAAAGGCGCCGTAGCCCACCACCTGGTCACGAGGGCCTGCGGTGTCTCCAGAAGATCGGAGATCGAGGAGCTCGATTTCGAGGTTCCGGCTACGGGCGAAAAGCAGAAGGCCGTTGAGGGGGTAGGCGCCGCAGGCTTGCTCAGAGCGCACAGGATGGCAGTGGAGGATGCGCTCGGCCGTGGAGCGATCGATAATGCGCGCCTCTTCATATGGGAGGTAGTGGGAGAGGTCGCTCGAGACGATGATGAAGGCGTTGTGTTCGTCAACCAGATGAGCGATCACGCGCGCGACATCTTCTGGCCTGACACTCCCAACGACGATGGGGAGCACCGCCGGCGGGGGAGAGGCGAGGCGTTGGATGAAGGGGAGCTGCACTTCGAGGGCATGCTCGCTGGCATGGGCGTCTGGGCGCACTTCAACGCCTGGAAGGCCAAGGAGAGAGGCTGTGGCCTCGGCATCTATCGGGACGACGCCCAGGGGAGTTTCAAAACCGCTTGCGCCTGAAAGGGCCATCCCACGCACAGGGACCCGATGCGCTGGCCCAAAAAGGGCAACGAGCTTACGGGTGCGCAAGGCAGGGGCAATGGCAGAAAAAGCTTTTGCTGCCACAGGCCCAGAGTACACGTAGCCCGCATGCGGGACGATGGCCCCAAGAAGCGAAGAAGGGCCATGGCACTGGTAGGTCAGGCTTGCCTCTGCCTCAATAAATAGGCGATCAAGGGTGGCATTGAGCTTTTCAGGGTCGCGAGGATAGAAAAGACCTGCTACCGCAGGGGGACGAATTTCGGGATGCATGTCTTGATTGTCGACACTTTCGGCGTGATCACAAGGCTCCAGCTTTCAATTTATATGAAACAGTTGATGAAACGCAAAATCAGAATGCATTGGCTAGGGCGCATCGAATACGGTGAGGCCCATTTGCTCCAGCACAAAGTGAGAGAAGCGCGCCTTCGTGGCCTTGTCGGAGATACCTTGCTTTTTCTTGAGCACCCCCCTGTGATCACACTCGGCCGAGGGGCAAAAAGTGCACACATTTTGGCTTCACCACGCCTCCTTGCGGCGCGGGGCATCCGCATTTACCAGACAGGTCGAGGAGGGGATGTGACCTATCACGGGCCGGGGCAACTTGTGGCTTATCCGATTTTCGACTTGCGCCCCGATCGACAAGATGTGAGACGCTATGTGTTTGACCTGGAAGAGGTCATGATTCGCTTTGCCCAGAGCCATGGGCTCAACGCAGGGCGCCTTTCGGGCCTGAACGGCGCATGGATTCTCGATCCTCATGGGAATCATCGAAAAATAGGCGCCGTGGGGGTGCGCATTTCGCGCTGGATCACCATGCATGGCTTTGCTTTCAACTTAACGACACGGCTAGAAGATTTCGGATTGATCCTTCCTTGTGGAATTCGGGACAAAGGGGTCACTTCTCTTCAGGCCGAAACGGGCAAGCAGACATCAATCGAGGAAGCAATTCAACAATTCATTCTTCTTTTTGAAAGCCAATTCAATGCACAAATAGAAGAAAGAAAAGCATTTCCGCTTTCAGAGTTTCAAGGGGATCCAATTTTTGATGAAATTGAGCGATCTGCTCAAGAAGCTTTGCGCTTTGAAACGAAATCAGGAGGAGCAGAGGCTAGCCGGCTTGGCGCCTGACTTCCACGAGAACGAGCTTCGCAATGGATTTGAGTGTTTCAAAGACGCCAATTCCTTGGGAAGCGACGGCTTCGAAATCAGGGACTCCCTTCGGATTGAGCAGGGCACGAAGCTCTTCTACGGGAGCAATATTCGGCATATCGCGTTTGTTGTATTGAATGACATAAGGCACTTTTTCCAATGAATATCCCTGCTCCGCCAAATTTGATTTAAGGTTTTCCATTGATTCTTCGTTGGCTTCAAGGCGGGCAATTTGTGAGTCTGCCACGAAAACAATTCCATCAACACCTTTGAGAATCAGCTTTCGACTTGCATCATAGAAGATTTGGCCAGGAACAGTATAAAGCTGAAAGCGTATCTTAAACCCGCGGATTTCTCCAAATGCAATTGGAAGAAAATCAAAAAAGAGGGTGCGTTCGGTCTCTGTGGCCAGGCTGATCATTTTTCCGCGGAGCTGGGGATCTGTCTTGTTGTAGATGTATTGGAGATTTGTGGTTTTTCCGCAGAGACCTGGGCCGTAGTAAACTATTTTACAAGTGATTTCACGAGAGCTGAAATTGATGAACGACATGGTTGCAATCGGTCCTTGGATTAGTCTTTAAAGAGGTTGTCGATGTCTTCATCAGTGATCTCGGCAAATGGGCTTTCGCGATTGGGATCTGCGACTTTTCGAAGAAGCTCTTCAAAAACAGCATTGAGCTCTTCGCTTGCTTTTTTGACCCGCAGACGAACGAGGCCCAAGCTGGTTTTGTTATCAAAAATCACAACCAAAATGACGCGGTTCCCGACCAGTTGGATATGGATATTGGCCCGTTCGCCCTCGTGGAATTGGGTGGTGAACTCTTTTTCCCGGAGGAGCTTGGCAATGCCGCCTGTTGCGGCAATGTTTCCTGCGGTGAGCGAGGCCAGGCTTGTCGTATCGAGCTGATCCACTTCTCCTGCTTTTGCGATTTCCTGGCCATTTTTGTCGATCACAAAGACCACGCGGGCGTTTGCCTCTTTGACCAGCCGTGAGACGATGGCCTGTATTTGCCTGTACTCCTCCTCGTACATCACCATCTGCGGCTCTGTCATGTCTTCCTCTCAAGCACTCTCCCTTTACCATTGAACCCAAAACCAGCGAAAGGGCAAGCGGGTAAGGGTGCTCTGCATTTGAGAGTTGCCTTTTTTGGGTTTTTCGGTTTTAGCCTCTTAGCTAGACGCTTGATTTCAAAGAGGCACCCATGCAAGCCCAAAAGAGCATTCTCCAACATGTTTACGACCACGAAGAGCGTCACAGGGACCGGATTTATCTCACCCAGCCCATAGGCGGGGGCAAAGTCAAAAACTACACCTGGGGAGAAGTCGTGGGGCAAGCGAGGCGAATGGCTGCCTACCTTCGCTCGCTTGGGCTCAACCCAGGCGATCGCGTTGCAATGCTCAGCAAAAATTGCGCGCACTTTTTCATCGCAGAGCTTGCAATTTGGATCGGCGGCTACACGACCGTTGCGATTTTTCCGACAGAAAGCGCGGACACGATCCGCTATGTCCTGGAACACAGCGAGGCCAAGGCGATCTTCATCGGCAAGCTCGACCCCATTTGGACAGAGCAACAGAAAGGCATTCCTGAGTCCATTCACAAGATTGCATTTCCCTTGGCTCCCGAGACTCCCTACCCCAAGTGGGATGAAATCGTGGAAAAGACGCCCCCTCTTGAAGGTCGGCTCGATCGCCATCCTGACGATTTGGCCATGCTGATTTATACCTCAGGATCGACGGGGCGCCCAAAGGGAGTCATGCACTGCTTTGGGCGAATTTCATTTGTGGCAGAGGCGATTACACGTGCAATCGTTTTCACTGAAAACGACCGGGTGCTTTCTTATTTGCCCTTGGCTCACGTTTTTGAACGGGCCTACGTCGAATGCGCCTCTTTTGTGGCGGGTGGGCATATTTTCTTTGCGGAATCGATCGATACTTTCGTAGAAGACCTCAAGCGGGCAAGGCCGACCCTTTTCCTTTCGGTCCCGAGACTTTGGCTGAAATTCCAGCAAGGGGTTTTCGCGAAAATTCCACCCAAGCGATTGAATTTGCTCCTTTCCATCCCAATTGTACGCGGAATTGTTGGGAAAAAGATCCTCGAGGGGCTAGGCCTCGACCAGGTCAGGCTTGCAGGCTCAGGTTCTGCTCCGATTCCGGCAGAACTCATCGAGTGGTACCGCAAGCTGGGCCTCAATCTCCTTGAAGGATACGCGATGACAGAAGATTTTGCCTATTCTCACCTTTCGAAGCCAGGCTTTAGCAAGCCGGGCTATGTGGGAGTGCCTCATGAGGGCGTTGAAGTGCGGATCAGTGAGGATGGTGAGATCCTCATCAAAAGCCCAGGTGCCATGGTGGGTTATTTCAAAGACGAGTCCCTCACCAAGGCCTCCTTCACAGAGGATGGCTTTTTCAAAACAGGCGATCGGGGTGAACGCACTCCTGAGGGCCTTCTCAAAATCACTGGCCGAGTCAAAGAGCTTTTCAAAACCGCAAAAGGCAAATACGTTGCACCTGTCCCCATCGAAAACATGCTCAATGAGCACCCCCTCGTCGAGCTTTCTTGCGTGACAGGCGTGGGGCAGCCTGGCCCATTCGCTTATCTCCTTTTGGGCGAAGAGCCACGGAAGCGGCTCAATCAAGGAACGCTCAGCCGGAGTGAGGTTGAAAAAGAACTTGATGCCCTCCTCGAGCGCGTAAACGCCCAGCTTCCAAGCTATGAACAGCTTGAGTTTTTGGTGATCGCAAGCGAGCCTTGGACCATTGAAAACGGCCTTCTCACCCCAACCATGAAAATCAAACGCGCAAACATCGAAGCGCGGATCGAAAAACGCATTCCAGGGTGGTTCGAGGCAAAGAAAAAGGTGATTTGGGAGTGAATCCAGGTAAATGGAGGGGGGTGAAGGTTTGATTCAAGTGGGTGAAGCTACAGGCGAGGAAGGCGCTCGATCATTTCGATGGTTTTTTGCCTGCGCTTTTCCTTTTGGTGTTTGGGTTCAACCACCTCTTGGTGATCTGGCTTCACCTTGAAGAGCGGTTGCCCTTTTTGAATGATCGCGCCATCACCTGGGGCAAGAACTTCTAAGATCGTACCTGAAAATGGCGGGGGGCCCTTGTCGAACTTCTTCATCACCTCGCGGACGTCGCGGGGTGGCCCTGCGACAACGCGCATTCCGGGAACGGCACGGGGGGGGAGGTGAGGGGCTTCGCGGGAATAAAACATACCCCCAGAGGTTGCGACGATGGTGTCTCCGGTTGGGGGTGGTGGGGGTGCAAGGTGTTTTCGGAGCTTCTCCTGGGAATCCCGATCGAGAAAGACTTCAGGGAAGTGCACGCTTTGGTTTGGCTTCACTTTGATTTCGAAAAATCCTGCGTCTTCTCCCAAAATGAAAGGTAAAGCGAGAAGCTCAAGACCGAAGGAAAAAGCGAGGTGAGCGCTTCGTATTCCCTGCCAATCTTCTTTTGAAAAACCAGGAGGAGGCAGGGGGTGACGCAAGGATTCAAGGAGCTCGGGAGGGGAGGCTCCCAAGCGGGCTTCGAGGGTGTGATAAAAGGTGAGGGCCCGCTCGAGGAGTTCTTGGTCGTGATCCCAGATTGCAAACGCAGGCGCTTTGCCTGGGCTTGGTTCCATGTTGAGCAAGCGGTAGGTTGAAGCGAGAACATCGATGGGTAATGCCTTCCAACGGAGTGGCTTTTCGGAATCTCGGAAAACAGCCGAGCGGTGTCGCGAAAGCCATGCGGCAAGGAAATGGGGGTCATCAAAAAGCAAGCGAAGGGGGCGGCTTACCCAGGTTGCTTGCCGCGCCGCAACCTGCTCGAAAGCAGCCCGATGGTTTTTGCCGAGGGATTCGGCTTCGTTGAGGCGCTTTGAGACATAAAGATCCCAAAGGAGCTCTGGATCGATTTCATCGATCGCACGGGCCAATGCGCCAGTGGCTGCAAGATAAGCTGAAACGAAGCGGGTTGATGGCTTGACCCAGGGGCCATGTGAGCGCATCCACTCGATGAGGCTTCCTTGAAAAGAAGCGTTGGTGTGCACGTCGACCCCACGGATGCGGGTTCGAAGGAGGATTTCGGAGAGGCGCTCAAGGGCTTGGGCGCGGCTTTCGCCGTAGGTGATGAGGAGGGCGATATTGGAATCGTAGGCGCCCGAGATGCGATAGTCGACAAAGGCACCGGTGTCGGGGTGGGGGAGGCAGATCCCCTGATCGTCTCGGATCTCGTGGGGAAGGGGAGGAGACCACGATTGGATAAGGCCGCCAGGGTGGGGAGATAGGGAGGCATCTGTGGCATTGAGCCTCGCTTCGATTGCTGCCCCATGGCGTCGGATGCGCTTTGGGCGAGGCAGGCGGGGGCCATGACGGGCAAGAAGCACCATCGCCTCAATGATTGAAGAAACTTCAAAGGCCTCGCTTGGGTTTTCCGGATTCTCAAAGCGAAGCGCATAGCACAGCTCCGAGACGCGATGCTCGACCTGAATGCGGGTGTTCATTTCCATGAAGGCATGGCGTTGCTTGCCTTCGCTTCGGTAGACGATGCATTCAAAAGTGGAAGCGGAATCGAGGCCAACGGCCAAGCCAAAGCGCTCGGCTTCGTCTTCCATGCGAAGCAGGGTTTCAAGGTCTTCTTCAAGGGCCTGGGCTTCATCGAGCCGGCCACTGGCCTTGGCCTTCGCGATGGCTTGCTCGAGCTCCTCTTTGGTGAGCGAGATCTCAACGAGCTTTTGCTCGTGCATCTGAAGCGAGCAGTCCCGACCCCCAAGGGCAATGCACCAATTGCCATTGCCGAGGAGCTGAATTTCATGGTGGCGGGTTTCTTCGATGTTCAATTCAAGGATGATGTTTTTGTCGTCTCCGACGCCTCCAGCTTTGACTTCGCCCAAGATTTCAAGCACTTTGCCGCGCGCCTCCTTGGCTGCACTTCGGGCAAGGTCGGCGTGAGGGGCAGGGCCAATGATGCGCTGCCCCTTGCCTCCACCTCCCCCCACGGCTTTGAGGCGGACGCGATGGCCTGGATATTTTGAGAGAAGCTCAAAAGCACAATTTTCGATTTCTTCACAGAGCTCATCGATTGTGAAAAGGTCAATGCGCGCCCGGAGGGCTTCGCTCAAAAGCCAGTCTGCAAGGGCATGGAGGGGTTCTTTGGCTTCGAAGCAGGCACTTGGAGGAGACGAAAAGCCCTTGACCTTGGCGAGGGCAAGGATTTCTTCTTTACCAGGATACTTGCGCAA
>JANWYL010000110.1 GCA_025056955.1 Sandaracinaceae bacterium
TTTTTCCCCGCTTTGACCGAGAACTAAGCCCTGACCATGCTGAACAATTTCATGTGCTAAGCCAAGCCGCAAAAAGGTGGATTTCTTTGATTTCTTCCGAGTTTCCATCCGTCGAGGCCATTCGCATCCGACGCTTGAAGCGGCTGAGTAGGGCTTTTGCTCTTCTCTTTCTCGCTGCGCTTGGACTTGCGTGGCTTCGATATGAGCGCCAAGGCCTTTTTGCTTCTGCCTCTGATTTTTTTGACCGCTCTCCCTATTTTGCTCCTGAAATGGCAATCGACGGCTCTCCTACCACTTCTTGGCTCCTTCCGAATGCAGCGACTGGGTGGCTCGAAATTTCTTTTTCACCTCCCCGTAACCTTCGCAAGGTGCGCTTGATCAATGCTTCAAATCCTCCTTGGAATGATCGGAAAACGCGTGAGTATCGGCTGGAGTTCTATTCCGACTCAGGCCTTGTGCATTCGCTCCTAGGAACCTTCGAATGGAGCTCCAACCCTTCACCAGTCGAACATTCGGTGGAGCTCCAAGGAATTGAAAGGGTCCGCTTTGTTGTGCGAAGCCATTACCATGCAGGAGGAGGAATTGCAGAGATCGAATTCGATTGATTCTTGACTTTGTTTTTGATGATTCTATTCGGCCTCAGAAATCCCCATTTCACTCGAAAAAACAGGGTGATCGCAAAGCGCTGGATGGCCTCCTCCTTCTCGTGCTTCGGGCGCTTTCTGGGACTCTGAAGAGGCCTCCCGTGGAGGTGGAGGGCATTGGTGAGGTGGCTGCCCTTCAGGCGTGATGGGAGTGGAAATGCCCATCGTGGCCCCAAGAGTTGGGCGGGTACGAACGGGCCTTACAATAAAAGGCCGCTCTTGGTGCTCTTGCTCATCGGCCACACTCGCAGCCTCTTTGGCACGTCTCAAAAACTCAAGCTGCGAGCGAATTCCTTCTCGAAATGGGGCCTTTTCATAAGTGCCATCTGGGCGCAGAATCCTGGCTTTCACATCGTCGCGAAGTTCAATTGCCAGGATATCGTGGATGATTCTCTTGCGAATGCCCTCGTCTTCAATGGGAAAAAGCACCTCCACACGCCGATGAAAATTCCGCGGCATCCAATCCGCACTTGAACAATAAACCTCTTGCGCGCCTCCTGCTTCAAACACAAAAACCCGTGCGTGCTCGAGGAAGCGATCGACAACCGCTCGAACCTCGATGTTTTCGCTAATCCCTGGTAGACCAGGTCGCAAGCAGCAAATCCCACGCACGATGAGGCGGACGACAACTCCTGCTTGAGAGGCGCGATAAAGCGCCATAATGACGTCCGGATCAACGAGGGCATTCATTTTGGCAATGATCCGTGCCGGCTTCCCTTGGCGGGCAAAGTCGGCCTCTCTTTCGATGAGAGAAAGAATGCGCTCGTGGAGACCTAAGGGCGCAACGACAAGCTTTTTCCAATTCGACGGGGCTGTGCATGAGGTGAGCAAATTGAAAAGCGAAGTCGCATCTTCCCCAAAGTCGCTTTTGCAAGTGAAAAAAGAAAAATCCGTATAGGTGCGAGCAGTTGTTGGGTTGTAGTTACCTGTGCCAAGGTGCAAGTAGCGGCGAAGCTCATTGCCCTCCCTCCGCACAACCAGTGCTGCTTTGACATGGGTTTTAAGCCCAACGAGCCCATAAATCACGTGCACTCCCGCTTCTTCAAGGCGACGCGCCCAAGCAATGTTGTTTTCTTCATCGAAGCGCGCCTTGATTTCAACGAGTGCAGTGACTTGCTTGCCATTCTCGGCAGCCCGAATCAGGGCTTCGACGATGGGGCTATCGCCACTTGTCCGGTAAAGTGTTTGCTTGATGGCAAGGACGTTTGGATCAGTTGCGGCTTGCTCGATGAACTCAACCACTGGATCGAAGGATTCGTAGGGGTGATGGAGCAATACGTCACCTTGAGAAATGACGGCGAAGATATCGTCTTGGTTTCGGAAAGGAGGCAGGCGTTGAGGCTGAAAAGGCTCATCGCGAAGGGAAGGAGAAGGATCGTCGTGGAGGGGCTCTCCAAGGCCCAAAAGATCAGGAAGGTTGAGTGGGCCTTCGACACGAAACAGGTACTGAGAGTCAACCCCAATCGATTGGCGGAGCATGTCGAGTGCCGCAGGCTCAATGCGGCGATCAACCAAAAGGGCCACGGCATTCCCTCGATCCCTGCGGCGCATCTCTTGCTTAACCACTTCGAGGAGATCCTCAGCCTCCTCCTCGTCGATTGAAAGATCAAAGTTGCGAATCACGCGAAAAGGCCAGGCCCCATGGCAATGGAAGCCGGGAAAAAGCGCATCCATCGAAGAGGAAATCAAGTCATCAAGCAAAATGAAGGCAGCCCGCACGGAGCCACCCTCCTCGGGTGGAATGCGCACGAGGCGTGGAATCACATGAGGCACTTGGACCACAGCAAAGGCAATCGCTGAACGAGGAGATGGTGAACCGGAAAGCACCGCGATGAGGTTGAGGCTCTTGTTTCGGACGTGCGGAAAAGGATGACCTGGATCGATGGCAAGAGGAGTAAGGAGAGGAAATACCTGCCGGTGAAAGTGATCGATGGCGTATTCGCGACCTAGGCGAGAAAGAGAGGACATTGAGAGGAGGTAGACCCCAAAGCCTTCGAGGGCTGGCAAAATCTCTCCCAAAATGATTTCGCTCATCGTTTGGCGCATTTTCGCCACGCGCTGGGCGATGATGGCAAGCTGTTCCCCAGGGCTGAGCCCGTCGGGCGAAAGCGATTGGACGCCATCGCGGGCCTGGCCGAAAAGCCCAGCAACCCGAACCATGAGAAACTCGTCGAGGTTATTGGCCGCGATTGCAACAAATTTGAGGCGTTCGAGAAGAGGTACAGTGGGGTCTCTGGCCTCGCTGAGGACCCTTTCATTAAAAGCCAGCCACGAAAGTTCACGATTGAAAAAGAGCTCAGGACTTGGGCGGCTTAGGTCAAAAGCTCTCCCCTCCGACTTGGGGATTTCCATGCCTATCATCCTAAGGGCAAATCGTCACGGCGTCGACGGAGAAAACACATCTTGAGATTTGTCCATGCCTTCTTGCTCTTCTTCCTTGTGGTGGATTCTTGCAAGTTCCACGTCCCTTTCATTCCGAGCAGGGAAGGAAACTCCTTCTCCCCCTTTCGGCCCCTCCCCTCCTCGGAGAAGGGTGGCTCGCAAAGCCGGAGGGAGCTTTTGGGGAGAAGCATAGACCACGATGAGTTGGCCGGGAGGAAGCTTGGCATTTCTTGGAATCCGATTGATTCTCGAAAGGGAAGCAGCAGAAGTGCCAAAGCGCCGAGCAATGGTCTCAAGGTTCTCCCCTTCCCGCACCTCATAGCGAAAGCGAATGCGCCCCGATTGTTCAGCTTGAAATGCGTGGTGCTCTTCGCTTCCGATGATCAGCACCCGCACCTCTTCCGGCGAAAGAACAAAAATCCGTCCCGTATCGAGGTCTGAACCGATGAAAAGCTGGAGGAAAAAGCCTTCAGGAAGTGCTGCCCTTGGGTCAATCTCGTTCCATTCAACGATTTCTTCGGGGCTTACGCCAAAGCGTCTCGCAATCTCTGAGAGGCGTTCACCTGGACCCACGCGATAAAAAACCCTCTTGCGATTTGGGTAATTGAAAGAACGGGCAGGCACGACGACAACAGGAGCCTCCGCCAGAGGAGAAGGAGCACTCGGTCGCACGGGAACGAGAAGAAGCGTGCCAGGTCGAAGGGGCTCATTCTGTGAAAGCCCGTTAAGCTCTCTCAAAGCCTGCTCGCTCATGCCAAAACGGGCCGCAATCATCCCAAGGCTTTCGCCATAACGCACCGTGTAGGGGGCATGGGCAGGTTCCTCTGGACAAAGCCGAGGCCAGCGTTCGGCAAAGCGCTGAGCGCCCCCCACTGGCACCCGCACGGACACAAGAGTCTCGCCTGGAGGCGTGCGGTCGCGCCGAAAGGCAGGATTGAGGCGCCGGATCTCTTCAACTGAGGCATCGACCGCGCGGGCAATGAGAGAAAAGGGAATCCCGCCTGGAACCTCCACCACCTCAAAGCTCCAAGGAGGCTCGCGGATGACCTCATTGAGGCCAAAGCGCTCTGGGTTTCTCCCGGCAATCGCGCAGGCTTGAACTTTGGCAACGTAAAGCACTGTCTCATAGGGCAGCGCTGCTTCAAGGCGAGCCAAAAGCCAAAAATCGTTGGTCCCGTACTTGATCACGCTCCTTACAAGGGCTGAGTAGCCCATGTTGTAAGCGGCCAGTGCAAGCTCCCAGGTGCCCAGCCGCTCATGAAGCGCAGCGAGGTAACGAATTGCAGCGCGGGTTGAAGCGAAGGGATCGAGGCGCCAGTCCGTCCAGTGGTTTGAATCCAGGCCGTATGCGCTTCCGGTGTGGGCCATAAACTGCCAAAGGCCCACTGCCCCCGCTTCTGATCTGGCCCGTGGCTCAAAACCGCTCTCAACCATTGCCACATAAACCAAGTCCTCCGGAAGCCCTGCCTGCCGAAGCTCCTCGCGAATGAAGGCTTCGAAGCGCCCCATCTTTGCAAACCATCGCCTGAGCACCATTTGCCCGCGGGGATCGTTTTGGAAAAACTCGAGGTAGCGCAACACCCGCTCGTCCCATCGGACCGGGAGATCGGGCAGCGCCAAGTCCCGAAAATTGTCAATTGCTGGAGAGGTTGCCCTTTCATCCCATTGAGGGGAAGGAAGATCATCCCGGAGAGAAGGGGGCACTCCTCCAAGGCCACGCTCCACTTGCCGAAGATCGATGAGCGGATCCCTTCGAGGGAAAAGCTCGCGTTCAAATTCACGAATAAGCCGCAGTTCCTCTCTTTCAGGCCCAAGCTGTGCCTGAAGGACCTCCCCCTCGTTCCAGGCGAGCAAAAAGAGCACCACCCTCCAGCCGATTCGAGCGCGCGTTCGCACGGTCATGGAGTCAACTGATACTTATCCCGATCTCACCTTTCTCATCAAAGAAATCGCATGCAATCGCATGCCCTCACTTTCTTTGAGAATTGCTTCCCCTGTATCAAACTCTATCGAAAAAGAATGGACATCCGCCCTGAACTCGTGCTTCGCACCCTTGCCTCAGCCGGGAAGCGTTCCATCCCCTCGATTGAACTCGCAGAGCGCTTGGGTCTTTCCTATCCCATTCCTCCCCAACAAGCCTTTTCACTCCGTGAAATCCTCGAAGATCTTGAAGCCCAAGGCCTGGTCCTTCGCCTCCCAGGCGGAAAGTGGCGTGCCACATCGGATCGGCGCCGCATCAAAAAATGGCTTGAACAAAGAGAAAAGGCTTTGGAAGACGAAGAGGGCTTCCAGGGCTTCCAAGGAGAAGGCTTCATGCCTGAAGGCCCAGAGCCATTTCCGGTTGAACCCACCCAAAAAGGATGGGTTTCAATGGGCAGCCGTGGAAGCGCTGTGGTTTTTCTTGATGATGGACGCCAGGCTTATCTGTCGGGTTCCGCAATCGGCGAAGCCCTCCATGGAGACCGAGTTGAAGTGGCGCTCTTTCACGGTCCAACGGGGCTTGAAGCTTTCGTTCTTTCCTCGATTGAGAGGGGCATCAAGCGCGTTGGAGGCACCTTGGTCCATCGGGGTGGGCTCTGGCGCATCGAGCCTCACGACCCGCGCCTTCCTCCCTTTTTTGTCGTTGAAGGCACCCCTCCCCTTGAAGCCCGCCATGGTCTCGAAGTGCTTGGACAAATCACCCATTGGCCCACAGCCAGCGACCCAATTCCCAGGGCACGGGTTCTGCGCGTCCTCGGACCTCGGGGAAGCGTGGCCGTTGAAATCGATAAGCTCCTCGCAAGAGAGGGAATTGAAAGCGAATTCCCTCCAGAAGCAATTGCCGAGGCCCTCGCCTTGCCCAGTGCTCCCGATCCAGCCGAAATCGCACGCCGTGTCGATTTGCGGGAATTTTGTTTCGTCACGATCGATCCCAAAGATGCCCGCGACCATGATGCAGTCTGGGCAACGCGCACACCAAAGGGTTATCGCGTGATCGTTGCCATCGCTGACGTATCCCACTATGTACCCCCTGGCTCTGCCATCGATCGCGAAGCCTTTGCGAGGGGATGCACGATCTACCTCCCCGACCGGGCAATCCCCATGCTCCCTTATGAGCTGACCTCGAACTTGGCCTCCCTTTTGCCGGAAGAGGACCGGCTCGTCCTTGCGGTTGATGCCGAACTCAGCCGCTCGGGGCGCCTCCTCTCTTACACCTTCGTTGAGGGGGTGATCAGAAGCCGTGCTCGCCTTTCCTACGACGATGTGGCTTCAGTGCTTTGGGGAAAGGGGATCCCATCACCCGAACTCTCTTCCTTCCGCACCCTCCTTGAAACCTTGTATGAGCTCTCTTCCCGCATTCGCAATCGACGGATCGCAAGGGGTGCACTCGTCCTGAATATCCCAGAGGCAAAAGTGCTCCTCGACGAGCACGGTGAAACCCAAAATTTCATCGAGCTCAAAGGGGATTCACGCATCCGCAAAGCTTACGAAATGGTTGAAGACCTGATGCTTCTTGCAAACGAAATCGTGGCAAGGCACTTTTTTCAAGAGGGTATTCCCACAATTAGGCGCATTCACCATGATCCACACCCTCGCAAACTGACACACTTCCTTGAAGTTGCTCAAGCCTTTGGCTTCGCAAAAGAGGTTGATCCCCAGTCCGCAGCTTCTCCCAAAATCCTCCAAGGCATCCTTCGCCGAGCCGCTGGAACCGCTCTCGAGGGCCCCCTCGCTTATCTCCTTCTCCGCTCGATGCAGCAGGCGATTTATGCCGTTGAGGAAAGTGGGCACTTCGCGCTTGCTGCCCCGCACTATCTTCACTTCACCTCACCGATTCGGCGTTACCCCGATTTGGTTGTTCACCGAACCTTGCGCGGTTGGTTGCGAGATCCAAGTGGCTTCGCAACCTCCATCTCCGAGCTTACCCTCCAAGCTGCAAACTCAAGTCGCACCGAGCGGCGGGCTGTGGGAATCGAGCGCGAAGCATTGGCCCTACACCAGGCCTCCTTTATGCACAACCATGTCGGTGAAGAATTCGATGGTGAAGTCACCGGTTTTTCTGAACTTGGCGTTGAAGTCACCTTGAACTCACCCTTTGTGACAGTGCTCATCCCCTTCAACAGGCTGGGGGATGGGGGCCCTTATGAGCTCGATCCCTTGCGCATTGCAGTCGTGGAGCAGGAAAAAAACAAACGGCTTCCTCTCGGTGCCAGGGTGCGGGTCCAGATCGAGTCGGTGTCGATTGAATCCCGGCAAACGCTTGCCTCTTTGATCGAAGCCGAGTGGCTGAGCCAAAAGCGCTTTCGCTCCCTTTCCCGGTGAATCATGGTGCGTTCTCGCCTGAAATGGAGTATTCTCTGCGCTCATGGGTCGTGCTTCAGCATCTCCAAGCCGAAGCCAGCGCAAAAAGAACCCTTCTCCTTCTCGTGATTCCGAAGCCCAAGCACCTTCCTTCCGCGCCCCTTTTTCCGTGCCTGAGCTCATCATCAAAAAGCGAAATGGCCAGGCCCTCAGTGAAAGCGAAATTCGCTTTCTGATCGATGGCTTCGTCAAAGGTAAAGTGGCCGACTACCAAATGAGCGCTCTCGCAATGGCGATCTACTTTCGCGGAATGAGCTTGGAAGAGACGGTGGCCCTCACCTTGGCCATGCGGGACTCAGGCCGTGTGATTGACGGCCGCCTCTTCCGTGGCCGAAGGATCGACAAGCACTCGACAGGGGGTGTTGGCGATAAGGTTTCGATTTGCTTGGCACCCTTGGTTGCAGCTTGTGGGGTTTCCGTCCCAATGGTGAGCGGAAGGGGACTTGGTCACACAGGTGGCACCCTTGACAAGCTCGAGTCGATCCCAGGCTTCAAGGTAACCCTGCCAATCGAACAGTTTATCCAGCAAGTGCGGGACATCGGATGTGCGCTCATCGGCCAAAGCGACGAAATTGCGCCCGCAGACAAGCGCCTTTATGCCTTGCGCGATGTGACAGGAACCGTCGATTCGATCCCCCTCATCACTGCAAGCATTCTCTCAAAAAAGCTTGCTGAGGGCATCGATGGACTGGTGCTCGACGTGAAGGTAGGGCGGGGTGCCTTCATGAAAACCGAGGAGGAAGCACGCGCCTTGGCCGAATCGATTGTTCGGGTTGGCACGCTTGCGGGGAAAGAAGTCACTGCCGTGCTTAGCAACATGGATGCGCCGCTTGGAAATGCGATTGGAAATGTCGTTGAAGCCAAAGAAGCAATTGAGCTTCTCCATGGAAAGGGCCCTGAGGACTTGAGGGAGCTCACGCTGGTGCTTGGCGCGGAGATGCTCCTTCTCGCACGAATTGCAAAAAACGAGCGCGATGCCCGCCGGAAGCTCGAGTCAGCAATCAATGACCGAAGTGGCCTGAGGGTTTTGAGGCAAGTCGTTGAAGCCCAAGGGGGCGACCCCTTTTGCGTTGACGACCCCTCTCGCCTCCCGCGAGCCCCCCGCATCGTGCCTGTTCTCTCCAAAAAGCGGGGGGTGGTCCAAGCCATCGATGCGCTCGAAGCAGGCCTCCTCGCTGTATCCATGGGTGCAGGTCGCACCCGTGCCGATCAACCAATTGACCCATTGGTCGGGATTGTCCTCCACAAAAAAATCGGGGACCGCGTTGGAGTGGGTGATACCCTCTGCGAACTCCACCTTGCTGAGCACCATGAGCCGGAGCCCTTCGTTACGAGAGCCCTTTCGATTTTCCAAATCGGAAGCCAAGCGTCATCCCCAAAGCCCCTCGTGATCGATATCGTGCGCAAGCAATCTTTGGGCGCCTGATGAAAGCCTGGTGAAAAGCTTTCCTGATTTCATCGAGGCCTAGCCCAAGAAAGCAGGCACAAGTTGGCACTCTCTAGGGGGAGATTGCGCAATCAAAGAAGTCTGCTACCCTATGTTTTCATGGCAAGGACCCCTAGCTCAGCTGGATAGAGCGTCGGCCTCCGGAGCCGAAGGTCGCGCGTTCGAATCGCGCGGGGTCCGTTTGAGAGAAGGAAATGGGCGTGCTTAGAAGCTTAGAACGGGAAAAATGAAGGCTCAGGAATCCAAGCCCGCTCGCCCACTCGTTCGCTTGTTTGTGCTTTTGGCCTTTTTGCTCCTTCTTTTTGCAATTGCTCACAAGACAGGGATTTCAGAAGCCTTGAACCGCAAAGCCATTCAAAGTGCCATTCAAGGGTTTGGATTACCTGGCTTTTTGACT
>JANWYL010000111.1 GCA_025056955.1 Sandaracinaceae bacterium
AAGAAAGGAGGGAGTGATGATCTCCGAGTCAGCATCCAGAAAAAGCAACCACTCGGATTGGCTGTGAGCAATAAAAGTGTTTCTGACCACTGAGAGGCCTCGATTGACAGCAAAGGTGATCAAGGTCGCTGGACCTCGATGGGAACCAAGAAGGCTTCTCAGCGTTTCGCTGAGCTGAGGATCACCGCTCCCGTCGTCGCAAACGCAGATCCTCGCCTCTTCTGCTCTATCGCAACGAAACAGGCTACGAATGAGGGGGGTCGGATCGATTCGATACACTGGAATGCACACATCAACCCGTGCACTTTTCCCTTGCCCCCAGTGCTCTACCTTTTCTCTTTCTTTCTCACCCATCGCACCTGCCCTTCCTTAAGCCAAAAGAAGCACTCACTCCAAGAGCCGAGATGCTAACTTGTTCCACGGCTTAAGGCAACCAAATTGCTGATCGGCAGGCGTTGGCCAGAGACGAGGATTCCATCGCCTTCAGCCCCAATAGCTCAACCCTTTCCTTTGGTATTTGGCTCTGAGAAGTTTTCTAAAGGTTTCCCCGACTGAATTGGGACAACGCTTCCCCATAGACTGCCCAACGAAAAAGCTTGAGGGCGTAGAGCCTCAAGGTGATGGGGATTCGCTCGCGATCGAGGGCAACTCGACGGGCAAGCTCGCGAAGGGCACTGCGCACCGGCCGTGGCAAGGCCCGAAGCCTCAAAGCCCCCTTCCCAAGACGCATGCGGCGCACGGCTTCAGGGTGTTTCTCATAGAGGCGGGCAAAGTTAGGCCCAGATTGCTCATACTTTTGGATCAGCACCTCATCCCTTTCTAAACCAAGGTGAATGGCAGGGTTATCGATGTGGAAAATGGGAAAGTGCTGGCTCACCCGAATTCCCCACTCCACATCCTCCCCACCCCACCCCACAAAAGCGTTGTCGAAAGGCTCTGCTTCAAGCACCGCCCGATGGACCCAAAGAGTGGAGGTGTAGACATAGGCAGCAGGGTGAAGGCGCCTTTGTGATGCAGGAAGGCACTCAGAAGCCAATGACTGGGCCCGGTGAAGCGCCCTTGAGGGATCGTCGACCTCAGGCACCGTGAAACCACCGACGAGAATGGCAGGGGAGTGGAGCAGGGTGATCCACTCAAAATAACGCTTGAGGAAGAGGTGATCTGGAACTTCCATATCGCCATCCAGAAAGAGCAACCACTCGGCGCGGCTGTGGGTGATAAGCGAATTTCTGGCCGCAGAGCGGCCTTGGTTATTTGCAAAGGTGATCAAGGTGAATGGGCCCTTGTGGAGTGAAAGAAGACCTCGCAATGCATCCTGTAGCTCAGGATCACCGCTCCCATCATCGCATATGCACAGGCCAACACCATCGATCCCATCGCATAGAAAAAGGCTTTTGAGGAGGCGTTCTGGAAGAAAGCGATAGACAGGGATGCAGATGTTCAAGAGGGGAGCTCCCCCAAACTCACCTCCATTTTCTATTTGAACGAGGCCTTGCTCATGAGCATGCGTCACCATGACCTCCGCTTGATTTGGGGATTATGGATTCACTGGGCATGCATCGGAAGGAGAATTGATCGGGAAAACCAGCGCATCGACTTTTCTCCCAGGCGCAAGGCTCAAGCGGTATTCGATGGTGCGCTCTGGCTTTGTGAGCCTCAGGCGAACTTCTTGGCTTTTCCCCACACCACAACCATCGGCATAGAGCAGCTGAACCCTGTACTCCCCCGGGGGTGGAGGTTGATGCCACGTGATGCGCTCTTTTTTGAGGTGCGGGTAAGCGCAAGCCCCACGGGCATCATGCTCAAAAAGCGCACCGTTTGGAGAGATGGGTTCAACCAAGTCAACCGCAAATCCATTGGGCTCAATCACCCTGAGGTCGATGTCTGCATCTCCATCCCATTCGACCGAAACCTCAAAGCATGAAGATGGTTGATGAGAAGGTGATTGCATGGTTTCAGAAGGTTGATCGCGCTCATCGCGAGGTGATAGTGACACTTCACCATCCTCACCAGGAGCGGTGGGCTCCGCAGGGTGCGAAAGCTCCAGGCTGCTCGTGACCACCTGCTTTTGGCTTTGGATTTCGATGCGTTCTTCAGAAAAAAAAACGGGCTCGGGTAACCTGCGAATCGTTGCCTGGCTTTTGGGTAAGCGAGGCCGCAACAAAGCACACCCCTCTCCACTGACCAAACAGACGATGGCCACCCAAAGCCACCGCATCCTTTTTTGCACCCTCTCAGTTTGCACCCCAACTTTCTCTTATCCAACTTTTTGACACCTCCTCCCGAGCCCCTACTCTTCCATTCGCTTGGGCGCAAGGCGCACTGTCGATGGGGCGATCCCTACGCCAATTGTGCCTTGGCTCCTTGCAATCGAAAAAGGGCGCCACATGTAGAGGAGGGAGATGCGTTCGTCGACGATGAATGGAGCTGGAGCACGGCGATTCGCTTGAAGGACAACCGGGCGGCCAAAGTTCTGAAAGTTCAGGCCATCAGCCGAAGCTGCAAGGGTGATAAGGACTTGGCCATTGCTGCGCCGCGACTCATAGTAGAGGCGGATGAAGGCACGACCCCCTGGCGATCGAAAGAGCACAGCGCCAGGAGCTCCTTGCTCCACTTCCTCCCCATTGCGCTCATCCCGAGGGGGCATGGGCGCAAGGCTGAGATCCGCAATCGGCTCAAAGCGCAAGCCATCTTGGGAAGCAGCAAGGGCGATTCGGCCGTTGTTTTCATAGTACATGAGGTAGCGCGCGGGTGTTTGAGGGAGTTCTCTCACATCGACGACTGAGGGGCGACGCAGGCCTTCGCCAGCCAAAAGGGGCTCGCTTTGGCTTGAAAATGGCCCTTCTGGAGATGGGGCCTGAGCCAAGCCAATGCCCCCCTGGGCAGCGTAGTAGAGAAGGACTCGTCCTGGCTCGATAAGGACCCAAGGATCGCTCACATGGCCGCCTTCCCAGGGATGAAGTGCCCGGAGCACTTCCCTTTCTCCCTCAAAGGCAGGTCCTCTCGAAACATGGGCCAAGCCAGGCACGACCTTTGGCTCGGCCCGAAAGATGCGACGAGGACCGTGGGCAGCCCAGTTTGGCTCTGGAAATCGGGAAGGGATGGGCGGCCTTGACGGGTCCTCGAGGGGAGCTGCGGCATACCAAAGGGCCCCGTCCTGGGCCACCATCCCGCTTTCCGCAGAAGCAGCACTCAAAAAGATGGCAACTCCACCAATTGCCAGGCCCGTCTCTTCGCTCTCAAGATCACGAAAAGGCCCTGTGCCGTTGTGAGGCAAGCCTTCAGGAGAGGCGCCAGGAGTCGCCAAAGTCGCACAGCCAGCAAGCGCCATGGAAACCCCAAGGGCCCACGGCCTCGCTTGCCCCAAGCGCATGCTAGTAGCCCACTTCGTAGCCCGGGAAAAACCAAGCGATTTCGAAACGGGCTGTCTCGGGCCCATCTGAGCCATGGACCGCATTTTCTGTGATGCTTGCCCCAAAGCGCTTGCGCAAGGTACCTTCAGCGGCTTTGGCGGGATCGGTTGCGCCCATGAGCTCACGCCAGCGGGCAATCGCATTTTCGCCCTCAAGCACCATGATCACCGAGGGGCCCCTCGTCATAAAGTCGATGAGCTCCCTAAAAAAAGCCCGGTCCCTATGGACCGCATAGAAGCCATCGGCCATTGGACGCGTGAGATGAACCATGCGCATGGCGCGGATTTTCAGCTGATTTGACTCAATCGCGCGAATGATCTCTCCGATGTGGCCACGCTCGACCGCATCGGGCTTGCAGATTGCCAAAGTGCGTTCAATTGCCATCTTTCCCTCGTAATCCTTATCCTTAAGGCGCCTTTCTACCGAGGACTTCGGCCATTGTCACGCCGATGTGGGCAGGGGTCGGTGCGATGCGGACCCCTGCTTCGCGCAGGGCTTCGATTTTGGCCTGGGCTGTGCCCTTTCCACCAGAGATGATGGCCCCTGCATGGCCCATGCGCTTGCCTGGAGGGGCAGTGGCTCCTGCAATGAAGGCCACAACTGGCTTTCGAAATTCCCGAGCGATGTATTCGGCTGCAGCTTCTTCGGCACTTCCCCCGATTTCGCCAATCAACACCACGGCCTCGGTTTCGGGGTCTTCATTGAAAAGCCGCAACGCATCGACAAAATCGGTGCCCTGCAAGGGATCACCACCAATCCCAAGGGCAGTGCTTTGCCCGAGGCCCAGCCCACTAAGCTGGAAAACAGTTTCGTATGTGAGGGTGCCCGAGCGCGAAACCACGCCGATTGGGCCTGGGCGATGGATGTGCCCAGGCATGATGCCGAGCTTACAGGCCAAGCCGGGAGCGATGATGCCTGGGCAATTTGGACCAATCAGGCGGCTCGGCTTGGGACCGCTTTGGGCTTCGAGCATGCGGCGCACGCGCAGCATGTCGACCACTGGGATGCCTTCGGTGATCGCAACGATGAGCTCGATCCCCGCTTCGATGGCTTCGAGGATCGCATCCGCCGCATGGGGGGCCGGAACGAAAATGCAGCTCGCATTTGCGCCCGTTTCCCTCACCGCTTCCTCGACCGTGTCAAACACGGGCAAGGATTTTCCCGTTGTGGCTCCAACCCAGCGCTGGCCACCACGGCCAGGCGTCACACCGCCAACGATTTGGGTGCCATAGGCGAGGCACTGGTCAGCATGAAAAGACCCCGCACTCCCCGTGATCCCCTGCACAATCACCCGGGTATCGCTTCGCACAAGGATTGCCATCTCGCCTCCTATTCCCTTACAAGCTCCACGATCCGGCGCGCTCCCTCGGCCATATCGGAAGCAGAATGAATGGGCAAATTCGAAGCCTCCAAAATGGCCTTCCCCTTCTCCACATTGGTCCCTTCAAGGCGGACGACCAAGGGAACCTTCAAGCCAATTGCACGCGCGGCACCGATAATCCCATTTGCAATCGTATCGCAACGCATGATCCCGCCAAAAATGTTTACGAAAATTCCCCGCTCTTTCGGATCCCGAAGGATGATCTCAAAGCCACGGCGAACCTGGTTTTCGTTTGCACCTCCGCCCACATCCAAGAAATTGGCAGGAGCGCCTCCATAGTGCTTGATGATGTCCATGGTCGCCATGGCAAGGCCCGCTCCGTTGACGAGGCAGCCGATATTGCCATCGAGCTTGACGTAAGAAATACCGACCCGTTTGGCTTCAGTCTCACCCGGATCTTCTTCGTTGGGATCGCGCAGCCCTTCCCACTCGGGATGACGAAAGGCGGCGTTATCCTCAAGAGCAATTTTTGCGTCAAGCGCCATCAGGTCGCCATCGCGGGTGCAAAGAAGAGGGTTGACCTCAATGAGCGAGCAATCCTCGCTTAAAAAAAGCCCGTAAAGCCTGTGCAAAAGCTCGGCAAACTGGGCAAGCGTCACCCCCGAAAAGCCTAGCCCCTTGCCCAGCCTCCTTGCGTGGTGGGGCATAAGCCCTGTAATTGGATCAATTGGCATCCTCAATATTTTTGATGGGTCGCGCTCTGCGACCTCTTCGATGTCCACCCCGCCGGCAGCTGAAGCCACAATCGTGATGCGGCGCGTCGCCCGATCGAGAAGAAGGGACAAGTAGATTTCGCGGCTTCCTTCAAGGTCAAGCCCTTCTTCAAGGTAGATGCGCCGAACCACCCGCCCTTCTGGACCTGTTTGCTTGGTCACAAGCGGCCGATTCCACATCGATTGGGCCCGCTCGACGGCCTCTTCAACGCTTCGAGCGAGGCGCACGCCGCCTCCTTTCCCGCGGCCACCGGCGTGGATCTGGGCCTTGACCACCACCACCCCTTTTCCCGTTTCATCCATCAGCGCTTGCACCTGAGAGGCCACTTCTTCGATCGAAAAAACCACCCTCCCACGAGGGATAGGGATTCCGTGCTTTGCAAAGATCGCTTTTGCTTGATGCTCGTGAAGGTTCATGGGCTCCTTTTTGGGGGAAGCTAGCGGTTTGCCAAAGCGCTGACAACAGCCAACTCAGAAATGAAAGCGCGCCCAAAGCGCCAGCGCAAACAGCGACCAACCCTGATGGGGATTTCCCCGACCAGAGCTGACCTCTTGAGCGATCGTTTTGAGGGCCGAGGGCTCGAGGTGATCTCGCAAAAAGCCAGAAGAAAAAAGCTCATCGAGGAAAAAGGTGCGAAGTGGGCCAGAAAGCCAAGCATCCACAGGGCTCCCAAAGCCGCGTTTGCGACGCCGCAGCACCGCTTCTGGCAAAAGAGGACGGGCAATCGCTCGCAGCAAGGTCTTTCCTTGAAAACGGCTTTGCTTGACCCTCCAAGACAAGGGAGCCACGAGCCGAACGAGCTCGGGATCGAGAAAGGGGCTTCTCGACTCCACGCTCGAAGCCATCGAAGCAGTGTCGGTTTTGACCATGAGGTCATCTGGAAGGTAGCGGTGGAAGTCCCCCCATATGATCGCATCGGGAAGTTCCATTGAAGCAGAAAGAGGCGCGGGGAAAAGAATGGGAGCGGCATCCTTTCCGAGAAGCCACCTCCGCTCGCCAAAAGAAAACACCTCGACGGAGGCGAGGGCCGAAAGCGTCGGATCTTGCGAAGCCAAAGCGAGGCCCCGCCGCAAGCGGGAAATCGCCTTAAAGCGCATCCATCTGGGGTTGTCAATCCCCTTGGCCAACCAAGACGCCAAAGATAATTTGGGCCATCGCGCAGCCTGCTGGTAGCGGCCGTAACCAGCAAAGAGCTCATCACCTCCGTCGCCAGTGAGCACCACCTTGGCATGCCTTGAAACGGCCTCGTAAACGGCCACAGTGGGCACAGCGCTCGAGTCGGCAAAAGGTTCCCCATAACACCGGAAAGTTCTTTCGACACGCTGCTCCAGGTTCTCATCCAAGCGGATTTCGGTGTGCTCCGTACCGTAGCGCTCAGCCACAAGGCGAGCGTAAGGAAACTCGTCATCGGCCCGCCCAAAGCCAACCGTGTAGGTGCGAAAGCGCCCCCCAAGTTCTCTTGCCATGATCGCAACAACGGTTGAAGAGTCGATACCTCCTGACAGCAAAGCCCCAACCGGCACATCGCTTCGCAACTGGAGCCTCACTGCCTCTTCGATGGCAGGGCGGAGCTCCCTTGCCACCTCTTCGCGAGGTCCAGAAGGTCGCGTCCCGGGAAAGGGAAGTGCTTCGTAGCGCCAAGTCCGAAATTGCCCCTTTTTCCATACAAAAGCCGTCCTGGCCTCGAGCTTGAAGATGCCCCGAAAAATCGTCCGTGGTGCGGGAATGTAAAGCAAAGCCAGGTAGTCATTCAGGGCATCCCGATCGATGCACAATTCGCCATCGCGGCCGAGCAATACCCGCAGCGCTGGAAGTTCAGAAGCAAAGAAAAAACGCCCTTTTTGAATGGTGTAGTAGAAGGGCTTTTCTCCAAAGCGATCGCGAGCTCCAAAGAGCTTTTGGTCACGCGGATCCCATATCGCAAAGGCAAACATTCCGCGAAGCTTTGCAAGCACGCCCTCACCATGCTCGAGATAGGCCCGAAGGAGCACTTCTGTGTCCGAATTGGTGTGGAATCGCTCGCATTTGAGCGAAGCCCGGATCTCTTTGTAGTTGTAGATTTCTCCGTTAAATACAATTGCAACTCCGCTTTCGCGGTCAACCATGGGCTGCGCGCCCCCTTCGATATCGATGATTGCAAGGCGCCTGTGGCCAAGGATGCATGGACCGCTCAGAAAAACCCCATCGCCATCTGGCCCACGGTGGCTCATTTTCAAAAGGGCTTTTTCCAGCCGCTCGCGATGGATGCCCCCCCCTTCTTCATCCACAACACCAGCAATTCCGCACATTCCCTCCCTCTCCAGCCGATTCACAAGCGCGAAGCTTCGTTGATGAGATTCCGCACCGCTTCCGCGCTTCGATCGAGGAGTGCTTTTTCTTCAGGGGTAAGCTCGATTTCAACGACCCTTTCCACGCCCTTTCCGCCGATGATCACGGGCACACCCATGTAGAGGTCGTGATAGCCGTATTCGCCTTGAAGATAAGCAGCGCAAGCAAGGAGGCGTTTCTCATCACGCAAATAGGCCTCTGCCATCGTCATCGCTCCCTCTGCTGGGGCATAGTAAGCGCTCGTTCCCATGAGCTTGACAATCTCCCCACCTCCTCCCGCGGTGCGCTTGACAATCGCATCCAAGGTCTCTCGCGGAAGGAGCTGCCTCACAGGCACGCCATTGACCGTGCAATAAGAAAGCACCGGCACCATTGTGTCCCCATGGCCGCCAAGGACCAAAGCCCGCACGTCCTTTACGCTCACTCCAAGCGCCTCTGCAAGAAAAAACTGCATTCGAGCAGAATCGAGCACCCCTGCCATCCCAACGACCCGCTCCCTCGGAAAACCCGTGCGCTTTTTCATTTCATAGACCATCGCATCGAGGGGGTTTGAGATCACAATGACAAAAGCAGAAGGGGCATGCGTGCGCACCCCTTCAGCCACTGTGCGGATGATTTTGAGATTCACGGCGAGCAAATCCTCTCTGCTCATCCCAGGCTTGCGCGGAACACCCGCCGTCACAATCACCACATCTGATCCCTCGATTTCGGCATAGTCGCTTGTCCCAATCACCCTGCAATCAAAGCCTTTGAGGGCTCCCGTCTGCATGATGTCAAGCGCCTTGCCGCGCGCGAAATCCGCCCGTTCTGGCAGATCGAGAAGCACACAATCGCCAAGTTCCCGGCGAGCCACAAGCATCGCAAGCTCACCGCCGATGTTTCCTGCACCGATGATTGCAATCTTTTTGCGTTGCGCCATGGCTGTTCTCCTGTGGCTTTGCGCTTTTGCCATCACTGAGAAGCACCGGCAACACCTTCTCTTTCTTTCCCTTCTTCAGCGCCTGCTTCCTCAAGCATCCCAAGGAAGCGAAGCAATGACTCGAAGCGGTGTTTCCATTGGTGCTCCCGGATGACGCGCTCCCTTGCGCGACGCGCCATCTCTCTGCAACGCTCCGGGTCCCTTAGAAAACGACGCAAAAGCTCGAGCAACTCGTCGATGCCGCGATAGCAAAGGATTTCTCTTCCGATTTCAAAGCATTCCGCGAGATCGGCGTTGTAGGTCGTCACATAGAGGGCCCTCCCTACTGCAGGTACTTCGAAGTCTCGCCCCTTCAAATTCGTAAGCCACCTCGAAAAAAACATGTCACCAAAGCCCAGCTGAATTTGGCAGCGGTTGAAAAAACGCAACATTTCTGATT
>JANWYL010000112.1 GCA_025056955.1 Sandaracinaceae bacterium
AGGTCATACCGTCGCGTTCTTGAAGAAGTCATCGATATCCTGGGTGCTTCTCCACTCCCCCCACCCCCGACAGCATCTTTTGGGGAGTTTTGCCGCTTTGTCCACAACCTCAACCGCGATGAGGAATCACGCCGTCTCTCTCAAGCCATCGATGGTGCTTCTTCCCTCCATTTGCCTTTCCTCCAAACGCCTAAAAATCCAAGCGAGCATGGCGAGTTGTCGATTGTGCTTGATGACATCTCGCAAGTGCTCCACGGCGCTCAAAAAATTGGAGCTTCTCTTGCGAATGTGATTCAAGGCACGTGGGCGTGGTGGCTTGGCCGACGAGCGCGTTGTAGTGATGTGCTCTTTGCCATCACCCGCTCTGGAAGGAATCCTTCCTTCCCAGGAGTAAGAGAAGTTGTGGGCTGCCTTATCACCACCCTTCCCTTCCGAGTCCGCATCGATGAAAGTCGCAGCGCTCAAGCCTTAATCGAACAAGCCCGTGACTTCAACAGGTTTTTGCAAAGTTGTGAGCACGTCGAGATTGCTCCCATCCTTGCGCAACAACACCTCTCCCTTTCTTCTTTGGTCGTTGTTGAGCGTTACGACATCGAAGAGGTGATGGTTCAGAGAAACTCTGCTTTGCGTTGTCGGCGCGCATATGTTTTGGAACAGAGCGATTTCCCAGTTGTTCTTGCTGCCTATCAGAGGGAGCGTGGACTGCGTTTGAGCTTGGAGTTCAACAAGCGACTCCTCACCCCAAACGATGCACAGCTCTGGCTGATGCAAATCGGTCAAGCGATATTGATGGTTGGTAAAGCCCTCGCTGAAGAAGACCACCGGCCCTTGTATGAACTTGATACCTTGATTGAAGAGGAAAGAACAATCATCACTCGCTTTGCTTCCGGCCCTGATCAGCCCCCCTCCGCTCCCTTGCCTTCGCCTCTTGTGCACGCGGAAGCCCACCCACATGCTGGGGCAATCAAAGACTGCGAGAGCGAAACCACCTGGAGCTGGCGCCGCCTGCAAAAGGCAGTGCAAGCCCTTTGCGAGCTTTTGGAGAGGGCTGGCGTTAAGACCAGCACCCCTGTTTTTGTCTTGTCTCATCGCTCGGCCGAGTGGGTTGCAGCAATGCTCTCAATTTGGGTGAAGGGAAGTACTTATGTTCCCCTCGACCCAAGGTGGCCTGAAAACAGGTTGCGCTCGATCTGCGAAGAGGTGATCGCCGAGTTCAAGCTTGGAAAACCAGTTGCCTTGGTTGCACCTGAACTGGTATCCAAATTAAGGCCAATCCTGCCACCAACCACTGAACTCATCACCCTCACTTCTGCTTCTCTTGCCAACCCTACTACCTTTTCCCTCTCCCATACACTGGCGCAGGAGGGCGTTGCGTATGTGCTTTACACTTCAGGCAGCACTGGAAAACCCAAGGGTGTTGTCATCCCATACGAAGCGTTGACTGCCCATGCGCAAGCAGTTGTTAAGCTTTATGGCCTCACACCCGAAGATCGCGTGCTGCAGTTCGCATCCCCTGGTTTTGATGTATCGATCGAAGAAGTGCTCCCAACTCTTGTGGCCGGCGCAAGGTTGGTGTTGCGCTCCGAGGGAGCCATTCGCGACCTTACCCTTTTTGTTCGCGAGATTGAGGAGGAAAGAATCACCGTGCTCAACTTACCCTCCCCATTCTTTCACGAGCTCGTTTTGTTTTTAAACGCCGAGCAAATGCTTTGGCCGAATTCGGTGCGCTTGGTTGTTGTGGGGAGCGAAAGGGTAACACCTGAAAGTTGGAGGTGTTTTTCGGAAATCGCACGAAAAATGGAAGCGAGAAGCCTTAATCCCCCAAAGCTCATCAACGCGTATGGCCCCACCGAAGCCACCATTACGAGCGTTTGCTCCTTCATCAGCGACAGTGTGGTTCCTCCCGATGGCCACACCGAGCTCCCGATCGGATTACCGATTGGCGCTTGCCGAGCTCATGTGATCCGCTTGCCCCTCGGTGCTGAAGAAGGTGATGAAGCACCCTCCATCCCGCCATCTCCCCCCCTTGCCTCGATCGAAGAGCCTGGAGAGCTTTGGATTTCTGGCCCTCAGCTGGCCCTGGGCTACTTGGCTCGCGAACAAGCCACCCATTCCTGTTTTGTATCCTTGCCCTTAGCTCCCCCATTCGATCGCGCTTACCGAACTGGCGACCTCGTCAAACGAAGGCGCGACGGCCTTTTGGTTTTTGTGGGGCGCATGGACCGACAGGTCAAACTCCGCGGTCATCGGATTGAGCTCAGCGAAATCGAAAATGTCTTGCTCTCTCACCCATCAGTTGCGCAAGCAGCAGCGATTGTCGAAGCTCAAAGTCAACAACTCCTCGCCTTTGTGGTGTGTCGTACCACGCCCGCTCCTCTTCACAGCTTGCGCGAACACCTTTCCCAACACCTGCCTCAACACATGATTCCCCACCACCTGATCGAGCTTGAAGCCATTCCAAAAACGACAAACGGCAAAATTGACACCCAACACCTTCTGCGCCTGGCCTCAAGCAAGCTCTTCACCACCACAAACGCTCTGGAAACTCGTGACGACGAACCTCAAGATGATCTTGAAGCGTGGCTTAAAGCGCGCTTTTCGGAAGTGCTGCGCCGCAAGGTCACTGACCTCAATCGCAGTTTTTTTGAACTTGGAGGCCATTCGATTTTAGCGCTCCGCCTCCTTAGCGAACTGCGCAAAGAGCGTCCCGAACTCGAAATCGATTTTCGCCTTTTTTTCGAAAACTCCTCAATCAGGGCTTTCGCCAAGGCCTTGCGCAGGCGAGGAGCCCGCGAATCCTCCACAATCGTCCAACTCAACTGGCCCCAAGGCCAGGCTGCAGAAGCCCTCCCCCTCTTTTGCCTGTGTGGTGTCCAAATCTATGGCCCTATTGCTCGCGCAATGGAAAAACATCGCCCTGTTTTTGGGGCATATTCACGCATCGAAGCACAACTGCTTGAAGGTCACGTGACCTCAATCGATGTGCCATCCATTGCCCGCGAATACGTCACGTTGATCCACAGCCAACAGCCCAAAGGACCATACTTGCTGGCCGGTCTTTCTTTTGGAGGGATTGTTGCGATTGAAGTGGCAAAGCAGTTGATTTCGCAAAACGAAAAGGTCTTGCTTGTGGCACTGTGGGAAAGCGCTCTTCCCCGTGCTTTCGAGCCGCTTCCTTTTCCTTTGCGGCTGAAGCATTTGGCCCTACGGCTTCTACGTGGGGAAGAAGATTTGGGCCTTGTTTTCAAGCGTCAGCTGAGGAAAATCAAGAGGATTTTCCGAACCAAAGGCCCCCAACCTTTCATCTCCTCTTCCCCGCCCGCTTCTGTGCGAGAGGCTTTTGCGCTGCGTGATCAGGTATTCTTCGAGGCGAGCAAAGCCTATCAACAAGTGATCACCCCCTACTCAGGGCGGGTTATTCTCTTTCGAGCTCGCGAGGAATTGGGGCTTTCCGGAGAGAAAGTAAAGCCAGATTTGGGGTGGACTGGGATTTTGCCTCAAGACACGCCAATCCACACCATCTCGGGCAACCACCTCACCATTCTTCAAGAACCCGGCGCAAGCGAAATTGCAACCATATTGGAACAAGAAATTGGGAAGCTTTTGGCGTGACCAGCTTCACCCCAATCCTTTGTGCCAACTGGCCGGCTTAACCTCTCCCATGCCACTTAACACACAAAACCCAACAAACCCCACAAAAGCACACAAAAAATCAGCAAGGTACTGAAAAATCAGGAAGGCACTGAACTGTCTACTTCACATCATCTCACCATCTAGATGCTGTGGGAAGTTATCACCAAGGCTCCACTTGAGGCTCATCAAACTTTCATTGCACACGCAATGGAAGGTGAAGATGCCGCTTCCGCTTGAAGCCATGATCGAACAAGCGATTGGAAAAAGAGTGCACTTTCTCAAGCGCTTTGAGGAAGAGGGCACTTCCTGCTTTCGCCTGTTTCACGGAGTTGCAGAAGGACTTCCTGGCCTCACTGTGGATCGGTATGGTCCACTTCTCCTCGTTCAAACCCGCTCCGACGTCAGCAACCTACTGACAACTGAGCACATCGAAAGAATCGCCCGTTGTGTGAACCACGCACTTGGTGACAAGCTACTTCCGGTGTGGAACAAAAGGGGTGCTCCTCCTCATGCTCAACCCCCATTCGATCAGCCTGGACCCTTTGTTGGTCAAGAGCTCAAGCTCTTTTACGATGTTCGCCCGCGCCACCGAGGCAAAGACCCCCTTTTGTTTTTGGACTTTCGCTCAGTGCGGCGATGGATATTGAGGAATTCAAAGGATCGTTCTGTGCTTAACCTTTTTGCTTACACCTGCGGGGTGGGAATGTGTGCAGCGCGAGGAGGAGCCCGAGAAGTGTGGAACGTCGATTTCTCAAAAAGTGCTTTGGAAGTGGCTCAAACCAATGCCCAGATGAATGGCATTGAGATCACAGAGCGCTACCGACTGATCCGAGCCGACGTGATCCCTACCCTCTGGCAACTTGCAGGCCTCCCAGTGAAAGGCCGGGCCTCACGTCGTGAGTATGTGCGTTTCGCCCCGCGTTCCTTTGACTTGGTCGTGCTCGATCCTCCACGCTGGGCAAAGACCCCTTTTGGAGCCGTGGATGTTGTCCGCGATTATCCCACGCTTCTTAAGCCAGCAATGCGCACAATTGCCCCCTCCGGCATCCTCATCGCGTCTAACCATGTTCCGGAATGCTCCCGTCAAGAGTTTGAGCGAGTGATCCGGCGCACAGCTCAAAAAGTCGGCCGTCAAATCACGCGCTTTGAATGGATTGAAGCGGATGAAGACGTCCCAAGCTTCGATGGCTCTCATCCCCTCAAGGTGGCATGCGTTCACCTCGCCTAGTTTCGGCGTGCTCATCATCAGCTATTCTCGCCACATGTCCCGTGAAGTCGTTGTTGCCGCAATTCAGTGCCCCCTTCCAGGACCGCCTCGCGAAAACATCGAACGTGTCGAGTACTGGGTCCATAGAGCAGCACAAGCCGGTGCAAACGTGATACTTCCGCCGGAACTGTTCGAATACCCATATTTTTGCCGCCACGAAGACGAGCGCTTTTTCGAATGGGCCCGTCCCTTTGAAGGCCATCCCACGATCGAACGCTTTTCTCTGCTTGCCAAGAGGCTCGGTGTGGTCATCCCCCTCTCCTTTTTCGAGCGTTCGGGGCCTGCCTACTACAACAGCATCGCAATGATCGATTCGGATGGCAAAGTGCTGGGCACCTATCGAAAAAGCCATATCCCAGACGGGCCAGGATACGAGGAAAAGTTTTACTTTCGCCCAGGCGATACCGGCTTTCGTGTGTGGCCCACCCGTTTTGGCGTTTTGGGTGTTGGGATTTGCTGGGACCAGTGGTTTCCCGAATGTGCAAGGGCACTTGTAATGATGGGGGCTGAGCTTCTGCTCTACCCAACTGCCATCGGTTCTGAGCCTAACGGAGTGGATACGCGTGATCCATGGCAACGGGTCATGATTGGGCACGCGGTGGCAAACGCCACTCCTGTCATTGCTGCCAACCGCATTGGTAAAGAAGAGTGGCAAGTGTTTTATGGTTCTTCTTTTTGCGTTGACATCAAGGGCGATAAGCTCGCAGAGCTTGGAAGGGAAGAAGAAGGCCTTGCAATCGCGCGCTTGGACCTTGACGCGATTCACTCATACCGCGCAAGCTGGGGTTTCTTTAGAGATCGCCGACCAGATCTTTACACTGTCTTGTTAACAGGAGATGGCAGGAATTCACTCAAATAAACCTTCAGCAAGCCTTTCCCTTACATGCTCTCCCACACCCTCTGCAAAGTGCGTTGATAGGCGCTGCGAAAATTGTCGTAGCAGCAATGTTTGCCATCTTGAACGATGAGCCGCCCCCCTACACGCACTTGCCGCACGGCCCTGCAGTTCACCTGCCAAGCCAAGACACCTTCCCACTGCGGATCCCTCTGAGGATCGACATCGATTCCAGGATCATTGAGATTGATCTCGACTTCGTCACCCTGGGGAACTTTCGACCATCCAATTGATGCGTGGCCTTCGGTTGTGAGCACTTGCCACATCGACATGCCATCCAGCGCTGCTCCTCGCACCAGTCGACGCGTTCGCTCATCCCACTCTATGGCACGTACTTCCTCAAAGGGATCTGAAGCAGCATATCCATCGACTCCCACGACCACCCGAGCACCTGCTTTAAGCAGTTCTGAAACCCAAGGAGCGCCATCGGCAAGATCTCGCTCAGTGCTTCGGCATATGCACACATAAGATCGCGCCCGACCAAGCATTTGAATTTCATGAGGTTCGAGGTAAATCGCGTGAATGGCCGTAAAATCCGGACCAAGCACTCCCATCTCCTCGAGCAACTCCACTGGCCGCCTCCCGTGCTCACTCAAACACAAGGCAACCTCCTTTGGCTGTTCGGCAACATGCATATGAATCGGCAGCCCAAGTTGCCTGGCCCAAGGCACAATTTCCCGAATTGAGCGCGCAGTCAGAGCACGAACACTGTGAAGTGCCACCCCAATCCTCACCCGATCCTCGTGTTTCCACCTTTCCACCAGTGCTTCAGTCAAACGCATGCCTTCTTCCAGCGATGCATCGCAAAATCGCAACTGAGCTCCCTCTGGCAATTGGCCAGGTCCCCCTCGCTCGTAAAAAGCCCTAAGCAAAGTGATGCGAATGCCGACCTCAAGGGCGGCTTCGATCAATGCGTCTGCACAAGCATTTGGATCGGCGTAGGGCTTCCCCGAAGGATCTCGATGAATGTAGTGAAATTCTCCTACGGCAGTCACTCCACAAGTGGCAAGTTCACAAAATGCGTAACGACCAAGTGAAAAGATCGCATCTGGATCCAACGCTTGAACGAAACGGTACATCCCGTCTCGCCAGTTCCAAAATGAACCGCCGGTTTGAAGACGCCCTCTCAAGCCCCTTTGAAAAGCGTGAGAATGGGCAGTGGCAATGCCTGGAGTTGTAACCAGTGAACCCCGAAGAGCCAACTGCAAGCCACTCATTCTTCTATGATAGAGCGCCTGGTTCATTGCCTCTGCCGGCGAGTGTTGGAAAAGAGGCTCGGAAAATCATCACCGCCGGAAGTTTTGCGTTACCGCACCATGTCCCCTGCTTTTTTCGGAGCCCTATTTCCGAAAGCTTGAAATACGCCCTCACATTCAAGAGCTCGGATTTACTTCAAAATGTTGCTTACGAGGCCCTCACACCTCACCATAAAGCAACGCGTGTCCCTGGCCACCCCAGGCACAACACAAAAGGAGTTGCCATGCCCAATCAGTTCCGCGGAGGAATGGATGAGCTGCTCCGGCAAGCCGCTCGCCTTCAACGCAAAATCGAGTCAAAAAGGCAGGAGCTGCGCTCTGTGACACTCGAAGCCACCGCAGGAAACGACCAGGTCAAAGTGGTGGTCAATGGAGGGCGCGAAATTGTGAGCATCACGATTGCTCCTGAATTGCTTCAAAAGGAGGACCTGAGCTTGGTGCAAGATCTCATTGTGGCTGCGGTCAATGCTGGCCTTGAGAAAGTCAATAGAATGCTCGAAGAAGAGCTGAGCAAGGTGGCAGGCGGCATGCGGATTCCTGGGTTGTTCTAAATTCCCTCGTGAAAGAGATGGAGCACCCCCTGTCTGATTTGGTTTCTCTGCTCATGCGTCTTCCTGGTGTTGGCGAGCGGACGGCAACCAGATTCGCCTGCTTTTTGATGAACGAGGATCCATCTTACGCCAAGGCCTTGGGAGAGGCCATTAGCACCCTGCATGACCGGGTCCGCTTGTGCAAAAGATGCGCTAATTTCAGTCAAAGAGAGCTCTGTGGCATCTGTGCTGACCCTCATCGTGACAGTGGGCTCCTGTGCATTGTCGCACGTGTTCCAGATCTCTGGTCAATTGAAAGAAGCGGCAGCTTCAGCGGTCGATACCACGTGCTCCACGCCCTTCTTGCACCCCTTGAAGGGATGAACACCCACCGCCTCGATACCGATGCAATACTTGAGCGCATCCGCAGCGAGGGGGTGCGTGAAGTGATTATTGCCACCCCTCTTTCGGTTGAGGGAGAGGCAACTGCAATTTACCTCGCTCAACAAATCCGACCACTTGGCATCCGGATTTCTCGGATCGCGAGCGGAATACCCCACGGCGGCGAACTCGAGTACATAGACCAGATCACGCTTGGCCGGGCGATCGCAGGCCGCCGTGACATGTAAGTGAAAAGTAAACACTACGAGTGAGAACATACCGCTGGCTTTATATCAGCCCGTATCCCAGCCCAAACCCCTCTGCCTTTTGCAAGCCGAGGGTATACCCTGCACCCATGCAGATCGGCGAAAAGCTCGAGCGATACGCAGACGTGGTGCTTGCGGCGGTTGTGCTCTTGATCGTTGGGATGATGGTTGTGCCTTTGCCCACGATCCTTCTCGATGTGTTGATCGCCGCAAACATCTCGCTGGGAGTGCTCATGCTGCTTGTGGCCCTCTATGTGCCAGACGCCCTTGCTTTTACTGCATTTCCAACACTCCTGCTCGTCACAACCCTCTACCGCCTCGCCCTCAATGTGAGCTCAACGCGCTTGATTTTGCTCCAGGCCGATGCTGGAGCCATCATCAAGGCTTTTGGCCAATTTGTCGTCCGCGGTAACTATGTGGTGGGAGCAGTCATTTTTCTCATTTTGACCCTCATTCAATTCATTGTGATTGCCAAGGGATCGGAACGCGTCGCGGAAGTCGGAGCGAGGTTTACCCTCGATGCCATGCCTGGCAAGCAGATGGCCATCGACGCCGAGCTGCGCACGGGAGCGATTGGTCAAGACGAAGCCCGCAGGCGCCGGAAGCAGCTCCAGCGAGAAAGCCAATTTTATGGAGCGATGGATGGTGCCATGAAATTCGTCAAGGGCGATGCCATCGCGGGAATCGTTATCACGGCAATCAACTTGATCGGCGGCTTGGCAGTGGGCGTGCTGATGCGGGGCATGAACGCAATCGACGCAATCAAAGTGTACGGTCTTTTGACCATCGGAGACGGTTTGGTGTCGCAGATCCCCTCTCTGCTCATTTCGACGGCGGCTGGCATTGTCGTGACACGTGTGGCCTCCGAAGATGAGAACCGTTCTCTTGGTGCCGAGGTTGGTGCGCAAATTTTC